>NZ_JBEXOV010000023.1:0-90045 GCF_040611715.1 Streptomyces sp. NPDC006544
GCCGAAGGTGGTGACGTCGGTGGTCTCCTCCTCCTCGCTCTTGGTCCACGTGTTGATCGCGCCGATCGCGATGTCCACCCAGGTGCCGGGCGCGTTGTAGTCCTCGATCTGGAAGCGCGCGTCACGCGCGTTGTACGTGGTCACTGCCATGGCTGTATCTCCTCCGGGCATGGCGAGGAGCCCGCCGGCAGTGCCGTACGGGCTGAAGGAAAGGGGTGGTAGGTCAGACGCGGTGCGCGGTCACGCTGCGGACCCGCATCCGCAGGTTGCACACGTGTTCGTGGCGCCGGTTCTCGTCCGTGCCGATGCCGGCCACGGCCTGGGTCGCGCGGGAGAGGAGTAGGTACGTGCCGTCGGGCAGCGTGGTCTCGCCGAGGCCGTGGAGCTCGGAGCGGATGTCCTGGCAGAGCTGGCGGGACACCCGCGGGTCGGTGGTGCCGCGTACCCGGACCTGCACGGGGGCGTCGTCGTAGCCGAGTTGGCTGTCGGACTCGGCGCCGTCGTCGTAGATGGTCAGCACGATGCACACGTCGGGGGTGGAGGGCTTGGCCTCGAGGAAGATGCTGCCGGTGACGCCGGTCTCGTCGTAGACGCCCAGGCCCTTCGCGGCGAGGTGGCGGGCGAGGCCGTCGAGGAGGTCAGCCACGCAGCCACCTCCGAAGGGACACCTGCATAAGCCGGAGCATGACGTCCTTGTCCCTGTTGAAGGGGATCTCCAGGTACTTCGCGGAGCGGCCCGGCAAGTGCTTCCAGGTCAGCTCCTCGTGCTGGCGGCGGGCGTACACAGTGTCGTAGGTGACGAACCCGTTCAGCCCGGCCCGGACGACCCGCCCGGACCGTTCGAGGGTGCCCTCGTCGAGCGGCACGAGCTTCCGGGACTCGGTGAGGAGGTGCTCCAGAGCTCTCTGGAGGCCCTCCTCCGCTGCGGCCCGGCCGCGGGTGGTCGCTCCGAGGCGACCGCCCCGCCAGCTCATGCGCACGTACTGGCTCACGTGCAGGTCACCTCCCGGTGATCCGGTGTCCGCAGGCCGCCGCCGGTGTACAGCGTCGAGGAGATGACCGAGGCGACCCGCCCGGATGGAAGCGTCATCCGGGACTCCGGGGGGCACTCCTGGTCGGGGAACAGCCAGACCTTCGTGTCCTTCGAGGTGACCTCCTCGCCGTCCTTGGTTCGGGCTGTACGGGCCGTCTCCTCAACGTAGGCCCGCGCAGTGACCGGCGCCGCGTACAGCGGGCCGTAGGCCGCCTCTCCGGTGTAGATCTCGATGGTGACCGTGGAGAGGAGGAGCGATCCGGGGATGGTGCTCACCAGGCCACCGCCCCGAGCTGGATCCGGTCCGGAGTGAGGTCCGGGGCCCGGAGCGCGTCCCATACCGCGGGGGCGATCTGCCGGGCCGGGGAGTCGTCGCCGGAGACTGCGGTGACGGATCGGCTCAGGGTGACCGAGCCAATCTGTACCGACCCGTACCCGACGCCGGCCGCCCCGGTGGTGTCGCCGACCTCGACGCCCCACTGAGCCTGCGCGCAGACCGCGTCGGCGAACGCGGCGGCGACCACGGTGTCTGTGGGGAGGCCGGTGTCGCCGACGGTGTACGCGCAGAGCCGGAAGACCTGCGCGTCGAGCATCTGGCTCGCGCGGGTCAGCCGAGAGTCGATGTCTGCCGGGGCTGCGGCGCCGGTGTACGTCTCGTACTGGTCGGCGGTCGCGTAGATGCGGGCCATGCCGCCACCTCCTACGCGCTGGAGCCGATGATCACGATGTCGTACGTGACGGACGTGGACCCGGCCGAGTTGGTGATCTTCAGGACGTCGCCGGTGGCCGCGGTGACCGCGTAGGTAGTGGCGTCCGCCGCGCCCGCCCCGAGCACGAAGAACGCGCCGGGCCGGAGGGTGATGGTGCCCGTGCTGTTGAGCGCGGTGATCCACGGGTTCGTGCCCGCGCCCACGACCACGTTGTTCGTGTTCGTGGCGGCCGCGGCGATGACGATCGCCTTGATCTTCGCGAAGGTGAGCGTGGCCCCGTAGATGTCCACCAGGACACCCGCGAGGTCGATGTCCTCCGTCGCGGACGCAGTCAGAGTGCGCGTGTCCGCGAACCGCAGGTCCGCCTTTCCGGCGCCGGTGCCCGAAGCGAGGTACGCGCCGTACCGCTTCGACATGTTGTCCGCGGCGGTCGAAAGGTCGGCGGTCTTGGTGTAGATCCCATCGACGGTGACGCCGATCGTGGTGGTCAGAGCCATGCCAGCCCCCTCACGTGGCCACGACGTACGGCACGAACTGCTTTGCCGTAGGCGTCGCGATAGTGGCCGGTGCGGTCGTGGTGAGCGACGAGCCGGACGACTGGGACAGATTCCGCTCCCCGGTCACGATGGCCGGCGCGGCGCACGCGCCGAGCAGGGTCGGCGGGGTCGTCGCCGTGACGTTGATCGCCGCCCAGTAGACGCCGGTCTTCGGGACCGTGTACGCGGCCGACAGGGCCTTCGTCATGGTCGTGTTGGCGGCCCACGCGGTGGACGTCTGGTCGGCGGTCTGTGCGAGCAGCGCCGGAGTCGCCGCGTCGCTGTACAGGGCGAACCACCACGCGGTGGGCGTACCGGCTGCGGTCGCTCCGGAGCGGAACGACAGGTTGGTGATGACGTCTCCGGCCTGGAGGTAGATCGGCACGGAGGTCATGACGCCGGTGGCGAGGGCGGCCTGCCCGGTGTCGCTGGCCGAGTCGTACAGGCCCACGCGCGGCAGGTTGCGCCGGTAGAAGGTGTCCGGCGACGCGGGGTCGGCCAGGTTGAGGTGCGCGAGCGCGTCGCGCACGTTGCGGGTGTAGGCACCGAGCTGGCTCACTGGTCAGCCCCCTTCGGAGTCGTCTTGCGGGTGCTGGCGGGCTTCTCCGGCTCGATCTCGTCGACGCCGTAGCCCTGGGACCGGAAGTAGGCCAGCGCCCGCGCGTTCGGGTGCTGGGGGTCGTCCGGGACGTCGATGTCCGCGGTGCCGCCGGTGAAGTTGACGCCGGCAGAGACGCCGGTGAAGTCGATGACGGGCGCGGTGATGCGGTACTGCATGCGGTCCACCCCTCTCAGACGACGTCGATGCCGCGGAGTACGCCGGCGGCCTTGGTGTTCTTGACGACGAGCGCGGCCGGGCCCATCTCGATCTCGCCGGTCTTGACGGCGCCCGCAGTGCTGAAGTCGGGCAGCCATGTCTGGACGAGGGGCTGTCCGGCGGCGGATGCGGCGTGGACGGAGTCGAGGCCGAAGGTGACCGCGTACAGGTCCGTCGAGCTGGAGGAGACGGGGATGATCGGGGCGGAGCCGTCGGCGCGGTCGCCGAGGTCGACGAGGACCCAGTCGCCGTACCGTTCGATCTTCCGGCCGAGGGAGTCCTGCTCCATGCTGTAGAGCGCCGCCCAGCGGGCCAGCGCCTTGAACCGGGTGATCGACTTGGTGTTGCCGAGGATGGCCTTCGTGCCCGGCGGGAGGGCGCCGGGGGTGCCCTGGTCGCCGCCGCCGGTGTGGGAGGGGACGATCGAGGACAGCCACTCGTCGACTTCGTCGAGGCGGGCCATGGCCAGCGCCTGCGTGATGACCGTGGAGGCGGTCCAGTCGGCGACCACGGCCGTCTTCTCCGTGGAGGAGCCGACGAGGAGCTTGGACAGGCCGTCGTAGCCGTTCGCGTCGACCGCGGTGTCACCGAGGATGAGTTCCTGGGCGAAGCGGGTCCGGATGGAGGTCTCCAGCTGCTGCATCTGGAACGTGACCTCGTTGGTCGCCGCGGCGCCGAGGTTCTTCAGGACGCGGTCGACGGAGAACGAGCCACCCATGGGCTTGAGGTCCACGGTGTAGCGGGTCCGGGTCGCCTGGCCGGGCGTGTACTCCGAGTTGATCGCTCGGAAGGCAGCCGGCGCGGCGGTCGTCAGGCGGGTGTAGCCGTAGGTGAGGCTCCCGCCGGCCGTGCCGGGGGTGACCGTGTCGTCGAAGACGATCTGGTCGAGCAGCCACGAGTAGCGGCGGAGGTTGTCGATGACGGCGTAGTCGATGTCCGCCTGGGTGTTCACCTGCGCCTGCGCGAGGGTGATGGGCATGGATGGCTCCTTGGTGTCAGCCGCCGCTGAGGGCGGCGGCTACGGCTTGTCCGAGGGAAGCGGGGCGTCCTGTGGTGCCGGGCCCGCCGGCGAAGTCGCCCCCGCCCCGCCTCGGCACCTGGCCGCCGCGGAGCTGCTGGTTCTGCTCGACGGCAGCCGTGATGGCGGCGTCGAGGAGGGTGGTGAAGTCCGCCCCGGTGGGGTCCAGCCCCTGGACGGAAGTGAGGAAGGCCCTGCTGTCGAGGAGGGCGGGCGCGTTCGCGCCGAGGCGGGCTGCCGCGCCGTGCACGGCAAGCTCTACGGCCTGGGTGCGGGCGGCGGTTTCCAGCTCGGCGATGCGGCTGGTCTGGGTGGTGATGGTCTGGGTGAGCTCGGCGGGGTCGGCGGGCTTGTCGTTCTGGACGAGGCCGAGGGCCTTGCCGATCTCCTGCGCGAGCGCGTTGCGGGCCTCGGTGGCGGCGTTGGCCTTCGCGGTGGTCCGTTCCTTGCCGGCTTCGGCGCGGGCCGCGGCAAGGTCTTTCTCCAGGCGGGCGATCGTCGACGCGGTGTCGTCAGCGGCCAGCGGGGCCGCAGCCGGGGGCTGGGCGGCTGGTGCGGCGGGCTTGGGCGGGTCACCGGCGGGCTGGTGCCCTTCGGTTCCTGAGACGCCTTCGCCCTCGCCGCTGCCACCCGCGATGGGATGGATCGGCCGTCCGTCGCGGCGCCACCCCAGGATCACGCGGGGCGCGTGGGAGGCGTGCGGGTGCCGGAAAGGGATGGTGTGCATGTGTGCCCTCCTGGGGCGCATCGGGCCCGCGCCTGGCGGGCGTTCAGCGTGCTTGGCCGATTTGCTCGCGCGCCGGCTTGCGGATGATCGCGTCGTGCGCGGCCACGTTGGCGCGGGCTGCGGCCTGCCAGTCGCGGACTTTCGCGGCGGCGGCCTTGCGGGTCTTCTCGTCGATCGCGGCGGCTTGGCGGCGTTTCCACTGGCGGATGGTCCGCTCGATCTCGCGCTGCCGCTGCGAGTCCTCGTACGTTGTGCCGGGCGTCGCGTGGTGCGGCGGGCGGGTCGTCACGCCGGGCAGGTACAGGCCCAGGCTGTGGCGGCAATTGGGGTGGAACAGGCCGGCGGCGCGGGCCGCGGCGAGGCTTCCGGCGACGTGTACGGCGACGGTCTCCGTCCGGGCGAACAGGCTGCTCGGCTGGATGGCGTGGTCAAGGCGAACCGTGTGCGGCCCGGCCTCGCCCTGGAGGGCCAGGATCTCGCCCTCCCAGGGTCGGCAGCGCTCGCACTCCAGCGGTGCGTCAGAGACCATGACGAGCGCGGCGCCGATCTCGCCGAGGGCGTCGATGTGGCCTTCGATGGCGGCCCGCGCGGTGATCGACCGGACGGCCATCTCCGCGTAGGCGGCAAGCTCCCAGGCGTGGCCGCGGGAGTCGATGAACCCGGTGACGCCACGCCGCGCGAAGTCGTTCAAGGCGCGCTGGGAGGCGTCGCGGCGGGACTGCCCGGTGAGGAGCTGCGTGCTGGCCGCCCGCGACGTAACGTTGCGGAACACGTCCAGGACCGCCCGGGTGATCCGCTGGTACAGGGGGCGGGTGTCCCGCGCGTAGGACGCGGCCAGCCGGTCAACGGCGGGCGCACCGGGGAGGATCCGGCGGGCTTGAAGCTCCCGGCCGATGTCCAGCGCGCCCAGCTCGGCGACCGCGGCTTGCCGGCCCCGCCCGTAGGCCGTAGCGAGGGCTTGCGCGACGGCGCCGTTCGCGTCGGTCTGGAGCGCCTGGGCGACCGCCTCGACGGCCTCGCGGAGGTCGCCGATGGAGCGGAGCTTCAGTTCGGCCCATCGGGGGCTGTCGATGCCCTCGGCGAGGGCTTTGCGGAGGATCTCGATGAGGGCGATCTCGGCGTCCTCGTACAGCACGGTGATCGCTGCGGCGAGGTCTTCGGCCATGGCCGGGGAGACGGGCATCAGACCGCCTCCTCACCGCCAGAACCGCCGAAGCCGGGGGCGCCCGGGCCCTCGGCGCCGGTCATCGCCGGGTCGGCGACGAGCGCGCCGGTCTCCTTGAGGATCCGCTCGGTCTCCTCCTTCACCGCGGTGTCGTCCCAGTCGGGGTTCCGGATCCGCACTTTCATCTCGGTGCTCACGGCGGTGCCGCGGGCGAGGAGCTCGATGGTCTCGGCGACCGTCTTGGGGTCCTCCGAGACGGAGTCGGCCAGCTCAATGCGGGGCCGCTCAGGCTTCACCGTGGAGAAGCCGAGGGCGTTGTCGAGCTGCAGCACGGTCTCGATGAACCCTGGGAGCTCGGTGATCCAGTAGCCGCCCTTCTGGCCCTTGGTGAGCAGCGAGCTGCGCTCCTGGGACACCACCTCAGTCGCGGTGATCGCGGTGGAGTCGCCGAGCCCGAAGGACTGCGCGGAGTAGCCGGCGGACTCGACGGCCTTACGGCTGAAGGAGCGCCAGGACTGCTCGTGCTCGGTGACCCGGATCGCGAATTGGACCATGGTCAGGCCCTCGCCGGAGGTGGGCGAGGCGTTGATGGGGGTCCAGATTTCCTTGTCGTCGTCGAAGGAGACGCCCTTCCCCAGGCCCTCGCTGTTGAGGAAGCCGCCCGGGACGACGAGGCGGGCCTTTGCAAGGCGGATGTCCCGCATCCACGACGTGTACGTCTCGTCGAGGGACATGAACAGGTCGCGGATACCGTCGTCCTGCCAGTCGGAGCGGCCGAGCATCGAGCCCCGGTACTTCCGGTTCGGCCGCATGTTGGGGATGTAGCAGCAAGTCAGGCCCTTGATGCCCGTCGTGATGGTCTCGCCGTCGGCGTCGAGGCCGGCCGCGATGCCCGCGGTGTCGGGGTGCTCGGTGAGCGGGACCCGCATTCCCAGGTTGATCGCGGTGCCCTCGTACAGGGCGTGGAGGACCTTGCCGGGTTCGTGGCGCTCCAGGTGCCGGAGCACGCGATTGCCTTCGCGGAGGATTTCCCGCCACAGGGTGATGCCGGTCATGACGCCGTACTGCCACTCAGGGAGGACCCCGTCAGCGTGCACGGCGGTGATCAGGACGCGCTGCGCCAGCTCGGTGTTCCAGGTGGCCCGCAGCGCGGTGCCCCCGAGCGCGGACGCAACCTCGGCGCCTTCCCTTAGGATCGCGTCGAACCCGCCCGCTTCGGAGATCTCCTCCCACCGGTCTTGGGTCTCCGTGGTCTCGAAAGACACTGTGGGCGGTTCGGCGAAGAGCAGGGCCGCGCTCTTCGCGGCGATGTCGGCGGCCAGCGGGACATGGAGGCGGCCGTCGCGGCGCCCCTGCGGCCGGGGGCGCTCCCAGAACCGCCACGGCCGGCCGGAGCCGTCGCGCTCATTGTGGCCATAGCCGAGGCCCTCGGTCGCGTAGACGCGGCGGAGTCGGGTCTTGTCGCCGGAGTACCAGGCGTCATCGACGGCCATGTCGGCGAGCTGCGGGGCGATGGCGGGCGGCGGCCAGGGCACGTTGTTCTCAGGCAGCGGCACTGGTCGCCTCCTCGTAGTCGATCAGATGGCGCCACTCGTGCACTGTGGAGTGCAGGGCGTACCGCAACGCGTCGGCGGAGTGGTCTTCGATCTTCAGCGGTTTGTCCTCGCCGCGTTCGGCGGCCCGCTCGTCCCAGGCGTAGCCGGGGAGTTCGCCGAGGAGGCCCTCGCAGGAGCGGTGGATACGGAGCAGGCCGGAGCCGAGGGCGACACCGACGGAGCGGATGCCGTCCAAGACGTCGTTGACGGCGGGCGAGATGCCGGGCACGCGTTCGGTCCAGAGCTGGTTCATGAAGGACGCGGCCGACGGGTCCACGAAGATCCATTCGGGGCGGACGCCACGGTCTGATCCCTGCTCGCCGGGCCGGCGCACGTTCGCGAGCCAGCTGCGGACGTTCAGGGAGTACTGGGCGTCGGTGAGCTGCCGACGCGCGAGGACGCTGTCGTGTCGGTACTCGGACACGGCGTACAGGTGGTCGTCCTCGCCCTGCCCGATGAGGACGGCGGAGAAGGGGTTCACGGTGCCGTAGTCGATGCCCACGCACGTCCAGCGGCGCATGTACGGAAGGATGTCGACGACGTGGCGGTGCTCGTCGAACATGTCGTAGACGGCGCCGGACGCGAGGACCCAGTCGCCGAGGATGAAGCGGCGATACCAGAGCCCCGTGTACTGGCGTTTCAGCCGTTCGACCATGCCCGGGTCCAAGCTCGGGTTGTCGTCGAGGGTGAAGTGCCAGTGGTGCAGGCCGACCTCGCGGCCCCGGTTGACGAAGTCCTTCTTCAGCCAGTGAAACGGGCCGTCAGGGTTCGTCGTGGCCATCAGACGGGACTGATCGCCGACGCGCAGCCGGGACAGGAGCATCATCCAGAACGCGTGCGGGACGAGGGTGGCCTCGTCGACGTAGGCGAGGGCGATGGTCGAGCCGCGGATCCGGCCCTCCGCGCGGGCGTCCGAGGCGCCCACGAGGTGCACGGTCCGACCCAGGATCGTTGCCGTCGTCGACCCGGTGGTGTGTTGGACGTGCTTGGCCAGCGGCCCGAACAGGTGGACGCTCGACAGCGGATCGAGGAGGTTGCGTTCGATGGTCTGGAGAGTCCGGCCGACGATGACGACCAGGCCCTGATCTGGCGTTACCGACAGACGGAGGAGGAACGCCAGGAGCGAGGCGATCGTCTTGCCGCTGGAGACCGCCCCGGACCACAGGGCGATGGGCGCGTCCTGGGACTCGACCACAGACCGGATCTGGGCGGGCGAGAGGGGGAGGGGGACGTCACGGAGCATCACCGGCCCCCTCGTCCATGGCCTGGTAGGCAGCGGTGAGACCGGCGGCAAGCTGGCCGAGCATGCTCTTCGCGTCGCCGACGCCGTTGTCGGAGTCCAGGGCTTCCAGCTTCGCGGCCTGCGTGGTCGCGGTGGCTACGGCCTGCATGAGGTTGCGGACGTCCTGCGACGGCAGGTCTTCGGCCTCGTAGGTAACGACTTTCCCGAAGGAGACTTCACGGATGCGATGGCTGGGCCGGTCCAGGCGGTCGAGGAGCTTTCCGATCTGCGCGTGGTATCGGTCGACGAGGTCGAGGCGGCGGGCCCGGCTGTCGATGACGCGGGCCTCCGTGGCCACGGCGGTGGCGGTGCGGTCGAAGGACAGTCCGAGGCGCTCGGCGTAGATGCTGATGGTGCGCTGGCCGCGGTCCATGAGGCGGGCGATCTCGTTGCGGCCTTTGCCCTCGGCGTGGAGGCGTCGGAGGGTGTCGAGTTCCTCTGGGGTGACCTGGCCGCCGGTCGACTGGTTCGCCCCGACTGCGGCCATGGTCACCACCTCCGTTCAGCAGCCGTCGTACTTCCAGGCCCCGCCCTCGCGCGCCCACGGCTGGCTGGTCTGGTTGAGCTTGGGCACCGAGTACGTGTAGGTGACGCGGGCCATGTCGCCGGCAAGCTGGTCGATGGTGAGCGTCTGGATTTCCTGCTTGCCGTAGGCCTTGGCTGCGGTGTCGACGATGACGGCGAAGATGTCGGCGTCTCCGGCCTTGTCCTGGCAGCGCTTCGACAGTGCGGCGTAGGCGGCGGCGCCGTCGGGCTTGAAGTAGGCGGCGGAGTAGGCGCGGACGGCCTTGTCGAGGTTGGCGCGCTCCGGGTCGATCTTCGGCGCGGGGGCGGAAGGCGCCGAGGACGCGGGGGCTGGCGCGCCCTTGTCCGGGGCTGGGTCGCTTGAGTCGCTGGAGCACGCGGTGAGGGCGAGGAGCCCGGCGGCCGCGAGCAGGGTGATGGCGGTGTGTGTGCGCATCGCGCCATGTTGTCGGCGGCCGGGCGGCTGTGGGGCGGCTGTGACCGTCCTGTGACGCGCGAAAGCCCCGCGTGGTGGCGGGGCTTTGGGGCGCTGGCCTGGTCCGGGCACGCCGGACGTGAGGTCAGGATGGCGGACGGGCGCCGGTTTTGCAACTAGGTGCAGAAGAACCCCGACCGTGTCCGAGCACGGCCGGGGTTCTTCAGGGGGTGGCCCCACCATCAGCGGAGGCCCACGCTACGCCCGGGATGGCCGGTACGACACCCCTCGCGCATGGCCGGATTTCAGCTCTCGTCGTCTGGGTCGGGCGGCTGGATGGCCCACTCGGCGCGGTAGTCCGGATGGTCGGAGTACGGGGTGAGCATCAGCCTGAGCGTGGGGCAGGGCCAGCGAACGTGGAGGACGTCCATGTAGTCGCGCCAGGAGCAGGTACGGCACCCGTCGAAGGGATCCCCTGTGTCCTCGGAGGCGTGCACGTCGAGGATCTGCCGCTTGGCGTCGACCTCGGCGAGGACGCGCGCCGGATCGTGGCGGGCGATGTGCCGGGCATCAGTGAATGCGCTGGTCTCGGCTACCAGCCCGTTGGCGCTCATGACGAAGATGCTGGGGGCTTCGGCCTTCGTCCACGCCCCCACGCTGGCGTCGCGTGCGATCAGCTCGTCTTCGTCGAGGCGGGCGCGGAGGAACTGCACGAGGTCGTCCATCAGCCCTCTCCCCGCATCTCACGCAGGTGCTCCTCGACAATCGCGGTGGCCTCTGCCCGTGGAATCGAGTCAGTGGCCAAGCCGCAAGCGCAGGTGACCTTAGCCAAGGTGTCCGGTTCCACGATCCGCAGGATCAACTCGGGGTTCTCCTGCCACGGGACCTCCCGCGAACCAGCTTCGAGCGTCAGATAGTGGTCCATGCCGTCCATCATCCCTTCTTCGGTGCGGGCTTGGGCTGCTCCTGCGGCGGCTTCGCGGCGGCGGCCTTCGTGGTCTCGTTGCGGTCGCGGAGTTCGCTGATGCTCATGCTGGTCTTGAAGTCACCCACGGCGGGCCTCCTTCGAGTAGTGGTGGGCGACCATCCAGCGGCCGGGGCGCTCGGGGTCAGGGATGATCGACATCCCCACTGCTTCCCCGGCGGCGACCTGTAGCTCAGGGGTTGTAGTCGACGATGTAGTCGTGTCCTGACCTGCAACAACTACAGCTACGACCGGGGCCGGGGGAGCGGTCTGAGAGGGGCTGGGGAGGTCTTTCAGGCGGACCCCCGTGGACACCCCCCGGCCGGGCATCCGTACGGACCCCCATACGGGCACCTGCACGCGCTTGAGGTAGGCGCGGACAGCGGCCGGCTGCCAGTCCTCCCCGGTGACCCGGCGGAGGTGGTCGGCGAGGGACGTGAGGTGGGCTCCCTTCGCACTGCCGGCGGCGGCCCGAACATGCTCCGCGAACTCGGCCACGGACAGAGCCTCGAGGGGGCTAGCGGGCTGCTCCCGGTTGTCCTCGGCGACCGGCTCCGGGCGCTCCGGAGCGTCGGACCCGGCAACCATGAACGCGGCCACGACCCAGGCGAGGGCGCCCCCGGCGACGGCGTAGGTCGTGTAGTCAGTGGCGGCCACCGCGTATCCGGCGCCCGCGAGGCCTACCAGCCGCTTCAGGGGAGCCCCCTTGTCCTGCTCGGGCTTGGCGTCCTGAGGAGCGTCGTCGGGGAGGTCTCGGTAGCGGGGCCGGGCCACCCAGGCGGTCGCCCGGCGGCCGAGGAGGACCGATCCGTCGTAGAGCGGTCCCCCGAGCGCCTGAAGGTGCTTCACCGGCCGAGGGTGGTCTGAGTCAGAGAGTTGCCGACGCTGTTCCCGGTCTGCTGGACGGTGGAGAACGCGGTGGCGACGAGGCCGGATGCGGACCCGGCGAGGAGGGCGACGGCGAGCGCGGTGATCATGATGGCCTTCTTCTCGGAGTCCTTGTAGACGCTGTTCCGCCACTTCACGACGATCATCGTGCAGAGGATGATCCCGAGGATCAGGGCTCCGAGCGCTCCCCCGTTGACATCCACCGCAGGCGCCAGTTGCGGGGCCGGCGCGGCCATGGCGTGTCGCTGGACGGTGTCGATCGCGGCGGCGAGGTGCTGGGGCATGGTGAGGGCCTTTCAGTAGCCGAGGAGCTTGGCGATGGTGATGGTGGAGGCGGCGACGACCGCCCAGGTGCCGAGCCGGTCGCGGATTTTCTGGGGCAGGAGGGCGCCGACGATGCGGAGCAGCAGGTAGGCGAGGAGGCCCCAGCCAGCGAAGTAGGCGAGATCGATCACGCGGTCCTCCGGGCCATCCGGAGCGTCCGGAGGATGCTGTCCTCCTTGGCGTTGGCGTCGGCGACCTTGCGGACGTAGCGGACGACGGCGTCCGGCTCCGTGATGCCGCAGGAGACGGCCGTCCGGACTGCATCCGCCATGGTCATAGGCCCAGACGTGGGGAGCTGCGGAGCACTCTCCGGAGTCTCCAACTGGTCCGCCGGAGGCTCCGGATCCGCGTCCGGAGTCGTCCGGACAGCGGCCCGCGCCTCCACTGCGGCAAGACGACGTAGCTGCGCAGAGAGAGCGAGGCGGGCGCCGATACGGGCCTGTCGGCGGAGTAGCCATGCCTGCGTGCGCGGGTCGAGGGGGCGGGCATGCTCGCGCAGGACGAGGGTCCAGCCGCCCTTGGCGAGTGCGGACACTGCGGCGGCGACGAGGCCGACCTCGATGGAGTCGGCGAGGTAGCCGTGGAGGCAGACGGCAGCCATGGCGATGGCGAGGGCGACATGGCCGGCGCGGCGGAAGGTGGCGGCTCGGTGTGGGTCGTAGCGGGCGAGCCACTCCAGGATCATGCAGTTGATCCACAGGAGGTCGAAAACTGCGGCGGCGCTGTAGGCCGCCCCGCTGGGTGCGATGCGGGTGAGGAGGTCGCCGATGCCGGTGGTTGACCATCCGATCGAGGCGAGGACGATCGCGGCGGTGGATCCGGTGACGGCGGCGAGGGCGATGCTGTCCCAGTCGCGCGGCGGCCGGGGGACGGTGACGTCGTACTGCTCGTCGATGAGCTCGGTCTCGCCATCGACGGTGTGGGTGACCTGCCGGGTGCGGGTCTCGGTGCGGGTGCGCACGGGGTGCTCCAGGGCGGTGGGGCCGGGCGCGCGAGGGCGGCCCGGCCGGGTGGAGTGGGTCAGGCTTGCGGGCAGGCGGTGCAGCCAGCAGCGGGCACTAGGTGGTAGCGGCAGAGCGCGGCCACGTAGGAGCCGGGCGGCGCCCAGTCGCCAGCGGCCGCGAGTACGGCCTCAGCACGAGCCCACGTCTCGGCGCCGGTGTCGCCGGTCGAGGAGATGCCGAGGAGAGCGTGGTCCGGGCCGAAGATCCCGTGGAAGGTCAGGGGGCTGGTCACTGGCCAGTCCCGGCTGTGCGGTGCGACTCGGCGTCCCGGGCGGGCGCGGCGTCGCGGTAGTCCTCGGCGGCGCGCTCCAGGAGCTCGGCGGCCGTGGCGTTGGCGTCCTCGATCATCAGGCGGCCGTCGCGGCGGCGCGGAGCTGGAGGGCGTACTCGCCGTCGGTGAGGGCCGTGCGGACGGCCGGGGCGTGCGGCAGTGCGTCGAGGGCCCGGTCGAGGGCGACTTCGCGGACGGCGCGCGGGTACTGGGCGAGGAGCTCGGCGCCGGCCTGGGTGAAAGCGCGGCCGAGGCTGCGGATGCTGACCGGGTCCGTGGGCTCGTGGTTGCTGAGGACGTCGGCGACAGCGTGGAGGAGCTGCGCGGTGACGCTCAAGTTCTCGCGGGTACGGCGCAGGGCTTCCTCGGCCTGCTGCCGGGCGGTCATCGGGCACCGGCCAGGATGTGCAGCATCGCGACGACGGCCGGGGCGCCGGTGGTGTGTGCGGCCGTGACGAGGTGGCCGACGGCGGCGGCGTGCTGGTCGCGGATGGTGTTCGGCTCGGTGGTGATCCGCGTGGCGTACGCGGTGCAGGTCTCGACGGGGAGCGGCTCGGGGAGGGTCCGAAGGAGCTGCTCCTGTGCCTGGTCGGTGTCGGCCTGGACGCCGGGGCCGGTGAGGGCACGGGCGGTGGCGTAGGTGAGGTCTTCGAGGTAGGTGGTGGTGAGGGGCGCGAGGCGCGCGGCGTGAAGACGGCGGACGAGCCGTTCGCGGAGGGTGTTGGTGGGGATGCTGACGGCGGGCGCGGTGAGGGCCTGGTTGAGCTGGCGTCGCGCCGGGCTGTCGGGCCGGGTGGGGAGCTGGCTACTGTGGTCCATGGCTGTCCGTCCTGTTAGCGCAGGTGGATGGCGGCCCCGGCCGGGCTCTCACACACCGGCCGGGGCTGTTCTGTTGTGCTGGATCCAACGTAGCGACCTTGTTGCCATGTGGCAATAAGGTCAGGGAAGATGGTGCCCATGACCGAGCCCGAAGGAGGGCCTGACATGGTGAGCTTCAGGGCGCTGGCGCGCCGGCTGGTCGCGGACGGCGTGGTGCCGACAATGAGCCATCAGCGGCTGTCGAAGATCGCTGCGACCGACCCGGACTTCCCGCCGGTGGTGTCGATCGGGAGCTCGAAGGCCGTGGACTACCGGCTTGCCCTGCCGTTCTTCCGGGCTCGGAAGGTGCGTCCGGGTGAGCGCACCGACCTGAAGCCGCGCTCCGAGTAGCCGCCCCGTGAGCCCCCGGTCCCTGGCGGATCGGGGGCTCCGTGCTGCCTACGCGGCGACCGCGTCGGCCATCGTCCAGCCGCTGGCGCAGTCGTCGCAGCGCGCGGACGGCGGGCGGCCGGCGCCGGTGGTGACGACGAGCCGCCCGGAGCAGCGCGGGCACGGCCGGGCGTCCGGAACGTGGCGGGTGGTGAGGTCGAGGGCGGCCGCGATGCGGTCGGCGCAGCCCGCGGCGACCTGCTCGACGTGCAGGAGCTGCGCGGCGGACAGCGGGCGGAAGGGGCCGTCCTCGCCCTGGACGCGAGCGTGGAGCCAGCCGGCCGCGTACTCGGCGGTGCGCAGGCCGACGTACCGCCAGCGGGCCGGGTCGCCCTGCTCGAATGCGGCCGTGGTGTCTCGGCGGCGGGCGTCGGCCGGGGTCCAGCCGCGCGCGGGCCAGTCTGCTGGGGCGTGCGTGGACGCGGCTTCGGTGATCTGCGGGGCGAGGGTGTCGGCGAGGTGCACGAGGGTGCCCTCGACCAGCCGGGCCGTGTCGAGGATGCGGATGGACAGCGGGGCGCGGGTCTCGCCGAGCTGCGCGGGGTCGCGTTCGAGGGCGCGGAGGGCGGCGGCTTCCTCGGCGTCGGCCTGGTCGATGCTGGCGAGGTAGTCGGACATGCGGCCGGCGGGCGGCCAGGTGGCGGCGCCGTGCTGGTCGAGGGCGTCGTCGAGGTGGGGCCAGAGGATGCCGATTTGTGCGAGGTGGTATGCGGCGGTGGTCATCGCGGTGCTCCTGGGGCGGTGGGGCGGTACGGTGATCGCACCTGGGGGCGCGCCGGTCTGGGGAGACAAGCGGCGCGCCCCTCGCGCATGCTCAGGCGGGAAAGCGGTCGGGGGCGGGGATGAGGAGCGGGGCTTCTCGGGTCTCGCGCCACGGGTGAGGCGGCGGGGGGCTGATCACGCGCTGGCCGGCCGTCAGCCGCTCGTGGAGGATCCCGCCGCTGGGCAGGTCGCGGATGATCACCTCGTAGCGGATGACGCCAGCGGTCTGGTCCTCGACGATCCGGCCGTCGAGGGGGATGTCGGCGAAGTCGATGTTGTTCGCGGTGAGCCAGTCGCAGATGGCTTCACGGCGTTCGGGGCTGAGGCTCACGGGCGGGGCTCCTTGGACTCGTCGAGGGCGGCGCGGATGTCGTCGAGGGCGCGCATGGTCTGCGGCATGACGGTGTTGAGGGCCCAGCGGTCGAGCTCGGCGCGGACGCGGGCGGTGGCGGCCTGCTCGGCGCGGAGTCGTGCGTCTCGGGCACAGCCGTTGACCATGCGGTTGGTGCGCTTCATTCGCTCGATCGTCGCCTCGGCCTGTTCGGCGCGGGCCCGCATGGTCACCCAGTCCTTGCGGAGCCGGTCAGCCTCTCGACCGTGCATGTCGCGTTCGGCGTACAGCTGGTCGAGGGCGTCGCTGGTGATCGTGTCGACGGTGTGCCGGGTCTGGTAGCTGTCGACGGCACCGGCGGTGACGGTGTCGCGGCTGTCGTCGGGGTCGAGGGAGGCGTACGGGTGGGCGTGGGGCTCGGTCACGGCTGGCTCCCCAGAATCTCGCGGGCCACGGCGAGGGCGTGCACCACGTACGTCGGGTGGGTAGGGCCGGGGGTGTAGTAGCTGGCCATCGTGTCGAGCCAGTCGGCGAGGGCGAGTCCGGTGGCCGGGCCGAGCAGCGCGAGGTACCGGTTCACGGCCTCCAGGCGGGCCGCGTAGGTCTCGATGAAAACGCTGGGCTGTTCCTGGTCGTCGACGACGACGGGGGACTTGCTGCCGAGCGTCTGGCCGGTGGCCCAGGTTCGGCGGTCCTCGTGGATCGCTCCGGTGGCCCGGTCGCGGAGGAGGCTGGCCGCGGCGTGGAGTTCTTCGGCGGGTGTCATTGGTGGCTCCTGCGGTAGAGGGCGCGGAGGGTGCTGTAGGCGGCCGCGGTGGCGATGCTGAGCAGGCACCAGGCGGCGGCGACGTAGAGGACGATCACGGCTCGTCGTCCTCGTCGGTGGCCGGGGTCCAGCCGGTGATCGTCGGGTACAGGTCGGGGAAGACGAGGCAGGCGGCCAGGACACCGAAGGCAATCTGTCGATCCTTGGGGATGTCCTGGCCCGCCGAGTGCCGGGTTCCCTGGACGTAGCCCATGACGGCCGCCTCCTTGATCAGGAGCGCCTCGCGGTCGGTGCAGCGGGACAGGAGCTCATTGACGTCGGCGGTGCGTTGGGCTTCGCGTGCGGCGAAGTAGTCGACGAGGAACGCGTCCGCGCCGGGTGCGGGCTGCTGGCTCACGCTCCGGCCGCCTGTCCACCGGCCTGGCGGGCCATGTCGCGCAGGCCCGCAACGACCTCCTCCACGTGGTCGAGCGGGATGCGGGCGATCATGGCCTTGCCCTTGGGGTCGCCGATGAGAACCAACAGGGACTGGCCGTCGCGGTAGGTGACGGGTGCGATGTGCAGGCCGCAGCCCTCGGGGTCGATGTACTCGAAGCGGCCCATCAGGGCTCCAAGGTGAGTTGGCCGGCGGCCTCGACCGCGGCACGGCGGGTGCTGGCGGCGGTCTGGCGGTGGTGGTCGGCGTCGTAGTGGAGGTGACAGCCCTGGCACATGGCTCGCAGGTTGCCGGGGTCGCAGTTCTCGGGGGTGTGGTCGAGGTGCGCGGTGGTGAGGATGACGTGGCTGCCGGTGCCGTAGGCGGGCCGTCCGTGGACGTTCGGGCAGCGGTCGGGGTGAGTGTCCCGGCCGCACTCCCCGAGGCACTCACAGCGGGACTGCGCGCGGTCGAAGCGAATGTGGCGGCTGATCTCGGGCCAGTCCTTCGGGTAGCGCGCGCGGTTCTCGGGGCGGATCGGCACGGCCTGGTCCTTTCGGGGTGGTGGATGCTGGTGGGGGCTGCCCGTCCCGCGCTGCCTGCGGGACGGGCAGCGTGCGGGCTACTCGGCGGCGGTGCCCCACCGGCAGCCGGTGCACATCCAGGCCGGGAAGGGCCGGGAGCCGTCGGCGGCGGCGTGGTCGAGCTCGAACGTGGTGGTGCCGCATTCGGGGCACTCGTTGGGCGGCGGGGTGCAGGTGTCGTGCCGGGCGCAGCGGCAGGATCCACAGGCGGCGCACAGTTCGTCGGGTTCGGTGTCGCAGTGGCCACAGCCGCCGGTGATGGCGATGCGGAGGCTGTCGGCGAGGAGGATGCGGTCGAGGGCGGTCATGGTCGTTTCTCCTTGTGCGCGCGGATCGGGGAACCGAGTTCAGGCGGTCAGGCGGCGTCTCGGGGTGCCAGCCCGAGGACCACCGCGGTGCCACAGGGCCAGCGGACGGCTCGGGTGTAGCGGGTGGGCTTGTAGGCCTCGTCGTAGTGGGTGGTGGTGGTCTGGCAGCGGGGGCAGATGTTGCCGAGGGCTCTTCCGTCGGTGAAGCCGAGGGTGGGTTCGTGGCCGAAGGTCTCGGGCTGGTTGGTCATGGCGTGCCTTTCAGGCGGCGTCGGGGTGGCTGCCGGTGGTGGGGTCGCAGCCGAGGTGGGTGTCATATCCGCGGTCGGCCCATTCGGTGTTGATGGGGCGGTTGCAGATGGTGCAGAGGGGGGGTTCGGGGGTGGCGGTTTGAGGGTGGTCTCCCGCACCTCCCCCCTCCCTAGAGGAGGGGCGGGGGGAGGGAGGTGCTGTTGGGGCCTCCCCCCGACCTCCCCCCGGGTTTGGGGGGAGGTTTGACCTGGTGTTTTGGTCGAACTCCCCCCGCCTCCCCCCAAGATCACGGGAAGGAGGGCTTTCAAGATCGCGGGGGAGGTTTGGGGGGACCCAATTTGCCCCGTTTCGCGGGTCCTCGAAAGTGTTCCTCGTCTTGCGGAACCGGACGGCCTCCTCGACCTTCGATTTCCGCATCTGGATGCCCGCGTCGGCGCACCAACTGATGACCTTCGGTGAGCCCCATGTGAGGGGAATGTCCGCCTTGTCGAGGACCGCGACGAGCCACTCTGGGCTACCGGCCTCGACGGGCCGGGGACGGGTGTCCAGAGACTCCAGGACCACGGAGGTGACCGGCCGGCCGTCGGCCTTGAACTCGCCGTCGATGGTGACGACCTTGAGGGCGAACTGGAGGTCGTTGCCCTCCTCGTCGTCCTTCTGCTTGCCCGTCTTGATCGTGACGATGATGTTGGAGGCGTTGTCGCCCTTCTTCGACACGTGGAGCTCGGACTGAAGGGCGCCCTTCGCGGAGCTGGAGCCGCGGCCGTGCTCGCCAACGTGCCCGGTGTGGTGGACAAGGAGGACGCACGCGGCGGTCGCGGCGCGCAGCTGCTCCAGGCGGTCGACAACGAGGCCCAACTCCTTGGCGGAGTTCTCCTCGACGCCGACGGATACGCGGGCCTGGGTGTCGACGACGATCAGGGCCGGTTCGAGGCGGCGCATGGCCTCGATGAGGGTGTCCCACTCCGGGCTCATGGCCTGGACGGGCCGGGGGAGGAAGAGGACGTTGTCCATCTTCAGGCCGTAGTGCTTCTCCCAGGCCCGGACGCGCTTGCGGATGCCGCGGGCGCCCTCGGCGACGAGGTAGACGACGGTGCCCTGACGTACGTACTGGCCGTGCCACTTCAGGCCGGTCCCGACGTGCCCGGCCATGTCGATGACCGCGAAGCTCTTCATGTGGCCGGAGGGGCCGACGACTCGGGCGAGGCTGTCGAGGTGGAGCATGTCCCCGATCAGCGGCTCCAGGGTCGGCATGTTGTCGAGGCTGGACGCGTCGAGAAGCTCGGCGAGCAGCGCGTCCACGGGGTCGCCGGAGCGGCCGGCGAGGCGTTCCTTTTGCCGTTGGAGGTAGTCGTCGATGAAGGTGACGGCCCGGCCGGGTTCGGCGTCCGGGGCGGTGGCCTGCTGGACGATGCGGCGGCCGAGTTCGGCTTCGGCGCGGAGCTCGGCCGCCGCCCGGATGCGCTCGGCGTAGAAGAGCGGGTCGCCGGATACGTAGTTGGCGAGGTCGGCGACGAAGTTGGGTCCGCCGGCGCGGCCGAGGAGCTTCTTGCGCTCCAGGGTCTTGCGGAGGTTGGCCGGGTCGGTGGGCTGTCCGGCGTCGTACAGCTCGCCGAGGACGTCCCAGATGACCTCGTGCGAGGGCCGGTAGAAGTCGGAGCGCTGGAGCACCAGGCGGAGACGGGGGACGTGGTGGGCGTCGTGGATGCAGTCGCCGAGGACGTACAGCTCCGCCTCGACGAACTCGGGCACGCGCTCGTCCACCTGCTGGTGCGGGAAGGGGTGGACGTTCTCCACGGGGCGGGCTCCTCAACAGGGTCGGGTCGGGGCTTCGGCAGGCCGGGCGCTGGGTGGTGCTGGCGCCCGGCTGCCGGGTTATGCGGCCTGGGCCGTGGGCTGGTGGCTGGCGGCGTAGTGGTCGGCGCGGATGCTTGCTACGAACCGTTGGACTTCGGCTGCGCCGGTGACGATCGGGGAGGAGTAGCCGCAGTCGAGGCACTCGTAGCGGGCGCGGGGCGGCCGGCTCCAGCCGCCGCCGCGGAGCGACTGGCCCATGTCGATGAACAGGGCTCCGGTGACCCGCGCCTTGCCGGTCATGCGGCCGTGTCCAGCTGGTTGGGCTGGGCGCGGGCCTTCGCGATGCGGGTCCGCTCCTTGGGGCTGTGGCCGCCCCAGACCCCGAACCGGCCGGACGCCGAGCGGTCGCCTTCGCGGGTCAGAGCGTCATCGAGGCACAGGGCACGGACCGGGCAGCTCTGGCAGATCTGCTTGGCGGAGCGGGTCTTGTCGGACTCGCCCTTCTCGGGGAAGAACTCGTCGGGGTCGGTCTGGGCGCAGACGGCGTAGACGGTCCAGGCGGGTACGGGGGACCAGGTCACAGGGCACCCCCCGAAAGGAGGTCGGGCCAGGCGACGCCGGCCATGGCTCGCGAGTGGGTGTCCGGCACGTTGGCGAGCGAATGGCCGAGGTGGGCCATGCCCATAGCCATGAGGATGTAGGCGTCGGCCTCGTCGTACCGGCGGGGGCCGGTGCAGTCGACGCCGTAGCGGACGGCGACGGCGTCCCTGACGCGGCCCTTGACCTCGCGGGACGTCTCGCCTTTCCAGCGGGCCTTGCCGGTGGCGTAGACGGACCGGGCGTCGGGGGTGACGACGGCGAAGGGGATGCCGCGCTTGATGAGGTCGCAGCGGATCATCCAGCGGGCGGCGGCGAGTTCGTCGTGTCCGGCCTGGTTGGCCTTGGAGTAGGCGGGGCCTTCGATGACGACGAAGTCGGCGGCCCGGTAGAAGGAGGCGGCGGTCTGAACGACGCAGAGCAGCCGCTGTTCGCCGCGGCGGGCGCCGGTGCGGATGGTGTCGGTCCAGCCGGGTCCGGCGACTCCGGTGGTGACGAGGGCGACGTCGAGGCCGATGACGAGGGGGGTGGTGCCCGCGGCCGGGAGGGCGGGCATCCCGGCCGCGGGGGTCATGGTGGTCACAGGGCGACGCCCTTCACCTTGTCGTGGCGGCGCTCCTGCCACCGTGCGCCCGCGTCGAGGGCCGGGGAGTCGAGGCCGACGGCGTGGTCGAGGCGTTCCTGAAGGCGCGCAGCGTGGCGGGCGAGGTCCTTCGAGGCGCTCTCCTGGTCGGCGAGCTGCTGGACGAGGTACCGCAGGTCGGCGTGTGCCGCTTTGTAGTCCCCACGGGCCTCGTCGCGTTCGGCGGTGCGGACGCGGACGAGTCGCTCCAGGTCTCTGATCTTCTGCGCCTTACCGAACATCACAGGTCTCCGTCCTGCTGGTGGGGGATGAGCGGCCAGGAGCCGTCGATGACCTTGTTGGGGTCGCCGCCCTGCTCCGATGTCGCCTTCGTGCGGAACCACTGCTGCAAGCCGGCCTGTTGGTCGGCCCGCCATCGCTTCTGCTGGTCGAAGAGCGACGCCGGCATGTAGCCGCCGAGGAGCGGGAATCGCTCGAACTGGGCCTCGGCGATGAGGAGCGCGGCGAGGGCGTCGGCCTCGGCGGTGTGCCAGTCGGTCAGCTCGACGCCGTACCGTTCGGCGGTGGGCTTCAGCTTTCGCATGCCGGTGCCCTTGACGTACCGGTCGAACTGCTTGTCGATGACGTGCGGGTCCAGGAGCGTCGGCGCGGCCCCGTAGGGGAGACGCTCGGCCATGGTCGGGAGCTGGTGGCGCTCCAGGTCGCGGGCGAGGACCGTCCAGTCGAAGGACAGATTGAACGCGATCACCGGCATGCCGTACACGAGGGCCTTCGCGAGGTGGTCGGCGATGTCGTCGAGCGCGGCGGCCGGGTCGGCGCCCGTGGCGGCCTTCGCGTCGTCGATACCGTGGACCTCGGTGGCCTCGGCCGGGATGGGGATGCCGGGGTTGATGAGCCAGGACATGGTCTTGTCGGGGAGGCCGCCGCCGCGAGCGATGAGGGCGGCGGTGATGATGCGGTCCTGGGTGGGGTCGGGTCCGGTGGTCTCGGTGTCGAACGCGAGTTTGCGGACGTCGGTGAACTTCATGAGCGCACCGCCTTCAGCGCGGTGAGGAACTCGCGGAGCCGTGCCGCGTTCGCGGTGCCGGGGTGAAGGCCCCCGTTCTGCTCGGCGAACTGGGCTTCGACCTGCGCGGTGTTGAGGCCGATCTGGCCGGCGGCGGCGATGATCTGGAACCACAGCCCGTCGACGTCGTCGTCCTCGACGAACTCAGCCTCGTGGACCTCCTCGACCGGCGCCGGGGCAGGAGCGGGGACAGCCCCGGCCGTCGAGGCGGGCGGCTTCAGCGCGGCGGCGCGGGCCTTGAACGTCGCGGCGAGCGCGTCGTCGAGGTGCCCGGCCCGGTTCGCCTGCTTCCACAGGACGCCTACCGCCTCAGCCGTCGTAGCCTCAGCAGCGAGTACCGCGTAGTCGGGGCGGCCGCCGGTGATGGCGACCCGCTCCGGGCCGGAAGCGACCGCCGGGGCGCCGGTGACCTGCCCGGCCATCAGCGCGGCCGGGGTGATCTCGACGTCCAGCGTGGGGACCATGAATCGGGCCGGGCCTTCGTCGCGCTGTACGAGCTTCTCCTCCATGCCCAACCAGCCCGACACGTAGCCGCCCGCCTGCGCCAGGAGCTCGGCGGCCGGGGGCAGCGTCACCGCCGCGTAGAAGCCCTTCGAGACCAGCAGCCACTGGCCGAGGGCGGGCACGTCGCGGAGCATCACGTTGACGCGGGTCGTGATCTTGCACTCGCGATTGTCGGGGTCGCAGATGCACGGCCGGTCCCGCTTGTGCTCCGTCACGCCGTCGCAACGCCGCTGGCACTTCGATCCGGCGTACAGCTCGTACCACTGGGAGACGGCGTCGTTCGGCGGGATCAACACCGGTAGCCGGTTGGCCTTCGAGTACACCTCGAACTCCGACGGGCCCCCGTTTGCAGGCGTCCACGGCTTGACCTCGCCGCCGTACAGCTCGGCGACCGAGGCGAGGATCTCCCGGGACGGGCTAGTGAAGCGGAAGTGCTGGAGCTTGGCCGGGCTGGTGTAGGCGTTGCCCTTCTTGGAGACGCCGGAGACAACGTGGCCGATCCGGATCTCGCCGAGCTGCCGCATGCGGCGCTGAAGATCGATGATGGGCATCAGACAGCCCTCTCTGTGCTGGTGGTCGGCAGGGTGAGCGCGGGCTGGATGACCTTCTTCGACAACCCCGAGGCCCACTCCGCGGCCTTCTGGATGGTCAGGAACGCGCGGAACACGTCGTCGCCGCAGAACACCGGGATCAGCCGGTAGCCCTCCGGCCGCAGGTGCAGGACCACGCCGGTCGAGTACGTCGGCGGCATCGGCACCCGGGTACCGTCCGGAAGCCAGGCCACTGCCGCGTTGCGGTAGGCAGCCATCTGGAGCGCGGCCTCCGGGTAGACACCCTTGATATCCAGCTCGCCGCCGGTCTTCGTGTCGCCCATGAACAGCTGCGCGGGCGGGAGACCGTAGACGTCGGCGAGGAGCGGCGAGCGGAGGAGGTAGTCGAGAGTCCCCGCGTACCCGGCCTGGGCCGAGCCGACGACCATCTCGGAGGCCTCGAAGTCGACCTGCCACTCCTTCACGAAGCGGCCGAAATGGTGGAGGAACGGGGCCAGCTCGGGGCTTTCGAGGAGTTCCGCGGGCATCGGCTTGCCGAGTACCTCGGCTTCGATGAGCTCGTGGACGGCGGACCCGACGTCCTTACGTTCGTCCTTCTTGCGCATGTGGGCGCGCTTCAGCCACGTCGTCCACTCTGCGCGCTGCTCCGGGATCCGGGACGCGGTGACGAGCTGGGGCAGGTGCTCCATCGCGGTCTCGGCGGTGATGTTCCCGGCCCAGATGGTGAGGGCGTCGCCCTTGGCACAGCCCTGCTCCAGGATGGTTGTGACGCGGCGCATCTTGTCGCCGGTGACGGGGTCGCGGTACCAGCCCTGGGAGGGCTTGGGGATGCGGTCAGCTCCGGTGGGGGCCGGTGCGGCGGCCTTCCTGCGGCGGCCGGCGGCCGGGGCCGAAGCCCCGACCATCACGGTCTCGGTCATCGAGCCTCGCCGCCCTTCGCAGGCTGCGTACCGGCGGCCTTGTACCAGGCGGTGGCGTCAGCGGGCGGCATCCCCGAGTCGGTCTCCTGGTCGACGGGTGCGGCCATGGCGGTTGCAGCGGCCAGGGCGAGCAGCGCGTGCACCTGGGCCTCGGCCCGGCGGTCGCGCGCCAACTCCGTGGCCTGGTCGTCCTCGTACGAGTCCGCGTCGGCGAGCAGCTGCTCGGCCTTGTGGTAGTGCTCGGGCCCGGTCATGCGGCACCGCGCTGTCCGGGGATCGGCCGGACTGCGGACACGGCCTGGAGCTTCGCGGCCATCTTCAGCACCGCCGGCCCGTACAGCGGGACCCGCGACGAGCAGCGGCCGGCCAGCGCGGCCACCAGCTCCTCGTACGGCAAGCGCCCGGCGTCGGCCTCGGCCTGCGCGGTCTCCGGGGTGAGCTCGGCGACCTCGTGGAGCCGGTCCCACAGAGTGGTGTCCTGCTCCAACAGGGCTTCGAGGACGTCTTGCACGACGATCTCGGTGAGCGCGGCCATGTCGAGGACGGCACCGGCCGGGATGGCCTCGACGTAGATGGGGATGGGCCCGGCGATGGGCGTGCGGTCGTTAGACATTGCGGGTCTCCGGAAGGTCGTGGCCGAGCCGGTAGGTGTGGTGGAGGGGCGAGTCGTGCGGGTCCTCGACGGAAGCGCGCTGGCTGCCCAGTTGGGCCGGGCCGCCGCTCTCGACCACGGCCGAGGTCTCGACCCAGCGGACGATCCGGTACGGCGCGCTGGGGAAGTGGGCGCGGTAGGACGCGACGTTCTTACGGGCCTCGTCGAGAGACGGGCGCTTGTGACTGAGCGGCGACAGCGGGCCGTCCATCTCAACCACGTAGCTCGTCTTCGGCGGGTAGGGACCGACGACGGCCTGCGCGGTCTCCAGCTCGGCCACCCGGGCCCGCAGCTGGGCCTGCTCACCGAGGAGCCGCGCGAGGTGTCCGCTGACGATGGCTGCCGAGCGCTCCGGCATCAGGGCCAGCAGATCCAGCGACCTCGCCGGGTCCTCGACCTTCGGCACGTCCGCTGCCGCGTCCCGCAGTCCGGCCAGTTCGTCGGCCTCGACCGTGGCCCGCATCGACTCCCATGCGCCGATCACGGCCGCCATGCCGATGTCGAACGCGGCCGTGTCCCAACGCCCGGCGAAGTAGCGGCCGCCGGTCGTCGCGCAGCTCTCCGGCCAGTCCGAGCAGTGGCACAGGTCGTCGTGGTAGTAATCGTTCAGGGCCCGGTTACCGGCCTCCGCCAGCGCATCAGTCTGCGCCTCGGTCAGCTCGGCCGGCACAGCGTTCTGAAGGAGCCGCAGCCGAACCAACTCGGCCTGCGCCTCCGTCGTGTTCAGCCAGCCGCCCGCCTCCAGCGCCACGGCGATCGTCGCCGGGACCGCATTCGGGCGGCCCATGGCCTCACAGATCACACGGGACGCGCCCGCGATCGACTTCGTGTTCACGCGGCACGCTCCAGCCGGGTCAGCGTGCCGACCGTCTCCGCGAGTTCGTCCTCGCGGGCCCACACCATCCGGGGGCACGACGCGGGGTTGACCTGCTCCGGGACGAACAGGCGCCCGTCCTGGCCGTCCTCGACCAGCTTCCAGACGAAGCCGCGGGGGTCGACGTACAGCTCGACCAGCGGGGTGGGGAGCGCCGGGAGCGGACGGACCGGCAGCGGGATGTGGTGGGTGATGCCGGACTGACCCGGAAGGCCGGTCGGGGTGGGGCTAGGCTTGTGGTTCACGGTGTACCTCTCTGTCTGTGTGTGAGGTGTGCCGAGGGGCTTCACGGACCAGGCCCGGTCTGTGCGGCCCCGTTTTTCGTGGATCAGGCGGCGAGGCTGCGCGGCGGGGCCGGCGCTTCGGCCGAGCGGAAGACGTCCTGGATCTGCATGCGCAGCTCGACGCGGAGCGGCGGAGCAGCCGCCACGAGGTCGCGGATGGCCTGGACGGCGGCCGGGCCCAGGCGCTGCTCGGCGGCAGCCCGGTTGAACGGGGCGGTCACGCTGCGGCCTTGAGTCGGGTGCGACCGGAGTGACGTGTCGAACGCCCGGTCGGGGTGAACAGGATCAGGACATCCACACCGATTGCTGCGGCGATCTGGCAGGCCGTCGGATAGAACACGGACTCCTGTCCGCCGGAGAGCAGGTTGCCGATGGTGCTCCGCGGTACGCCGGCCTCTGTGGCCAGTTCCCGGACGGACATGGAAGCCCCGGATCCGGTGCGCTTCATGAGTGTGGCCAGCAGGTCACGGTTCACGAGCCGGAGGAGTGGAATGGGCGAGTGGTCAGACATGTAGGCGTCCACCTCATGCAGTGAGTCGTTGCACTGCTTGGATGGATGAAGCATTGCACAGCTTGGACGGTGCGTCCAGCCTCTTGGGTGACGTGTGCAGATTTGGCCAAACTGGCCAGTGCGCTCTAGCGTGCGCCGTCGTACTGCATGGACACTCTGTCCGACGACTGGGACGGCAGGCCCATCGCCATCTGGGGGGATAGGTGGACCGCCGCACTGGTCACATGGACACCCCACGGCCCATGACATGACTCGGAGTGGCAGGATGACCCTCATGGCTGCACAAGATCGTTCCCCCACGGCGGGGCGGAGTCAGCTGAGAGACCTCGCGCGCGACCGCAAGAACGCTCTCGGACTGAGCTACGAGCGGCTCGCCGCGCGCTGCATCGACCCCGAAACGGGCGAGCGGACCGTGAAGTCGTCCTGGCTCCACCGGCTCGCAACCGACCTCCCGGTGCAGATCCCGGACTATCCGATGCTGCGCGGGCTGGCTGTCGGCCTCGATGTGCCGCTCGGCCGCGTGCAGGATGCGGCCGGCGCCGAATTTTTCGGCGTGGACGTCGAATGGTCAGCGTCGGGTGAGGCTCGTGCGCTGATTGAGAGTGCTGCACCCCTGACGCCTACTCAGCGTGAGCAGCTGCAACGGCTCATTGAATCGTTCACCCGACAGGAATAGCGGGTTGCGCATATGCCACCGGGCAGGGCGGCCACGCTCTGTAGTTTTTGCATGCTCGGTGTAGTCAGAAGCTGTTCAATGCGGCACCATTGGCGGCACCGCCTGGGGGCGCGATGGGTCCGATAGTCTGCATTTGCGCGCTGTGATTCGAACGTCAGCGCGGATTGTGATGCAGGCAGCGCCAAGGGGGTCGCATGGCTGACAGTGACAGCAACCAGCGGGAGCGCCCGCGCCCAGTCGAGGCCGAAGTAGTGGTTTCCGCGCTCGTGCCCGACGGCTACGCCATGATCCCCATTCAGCTCAAAGGCAAGACAGTCATCGCCGTCCACCCCGACCACGGCAGCGAGCAGCTCGCCAAGGAGCTGACCCACCACCTCGCGCACGCCACCCGGGTCGGGATGGCCGTCCTCTATAACCCCGTGGACGAGGTCCGGCCCCGGCCTGAAGTCTAGAACTGGCTTTCGCGGGCTTTCGATCTCGCCGTGGCCGCCGCGGTCCTGGGCGCCGCAGAGGTGGTCGACCCCGGTGTGATCGCCGACCTCGTCCTCATCGGGGAGCTGGGCCTGGACGGCCGGGTGCGGCCCGTCCGGGGGATCCTGCCGGCGGTGCTCGCCGCCGCCGGGGCCGGATACCGGCAGGTCGTGGTCCCGCAGCAGTGCGCGGCCGAGGCCATGCTGGTCCCGGACGTGTCGGTGCTCGGCGTGCGGAGCCTGCGCCAGCTGATCGCGGTGCTGACCGGCGGGGAGGTCCCCGAGGAGGATCCGCCGGACTCGCCGCCCGGGCGGCCCGACCCGATGCTGGCCGGGCTGGTCCTGCCGGGCGCGGGACTCGGCGCGGGGGTGGCCCTGGACGGGGCGGACGGGCGGGACTTCCCCGACCTCGCCGACGTCGCCGGACAGCACGGGGCCCGCCGGGCGCTGGAGGTCGCGGCCGCCGGGGGCCACCACCTCTTCCTGAGCGGGCCCCCGGGGGCCGGCAAGACGATGCTCGCCGAGCGGATCCCCTGGATCCTGCCGCCGCTCACCCGACAGGACTCCCTGGAGGTCACGGCCGTCCACTCGGTCGCGGGGATCCTGCCACCGGGCGAACCGCTCGTCACCCGGCCGCCCTACTGCGCCCCTCACCACTCCGCGACCATGCAGTCCCTCGTCGGCGGCGGTGCGGGAGTGCCGCGGCCCGGGGCGGTGTCGCTGGCCCACCGGGGGGTGCTGTTCATGGACGAGGCGGCGGAGTTCGGGGCCAAGGCCCTGGACGCCCTGCGGCAGCCCCTCGAAGCCGGGCACGTGGTCATCGCGCGGGCCGCGGGGGTGGTGAGGCTGCCGGCCCGGTTCCTCATGGTCCTCGCCGCCAACCCGTGCCCGTGCGGACGGCACACCTTGCACGGGGCCGGCTGCGAATGCCCGGCCTCGGTGATCCGTCGCTACCAGGCCCGGCTGTCGGGGCCGCTGCTGGACCGGGTGGACCTCAGGGTGGAGGTCGAGCCGGTCACCCGCTCCGATCTGCTGGGGCGAGGTGGCCGCGGCGAAACCACGGCGGTGGTCGCCGAGCGGGTCCGCGAAGCCCGGGACCGGGCGGCGGCCCGGCTGGCCGACACCCCGTGGCGGCGCAACTCCGAGGTGCCGGGGCACGAGCTCCGGACCCGCTGGCAGCCCGCCCCCGGCGCGCTGGCCCAGGCGGAGCGGGACCTGGAGCGCGGACTGCTCACCGCGCGGGGCCTGGACCGGGTGTTGCGGGTGGCCTGGACGATGGCGGACCTGCGCGGCCGCGACCGCCCCGACCCGCTGGACGTGGCCGTCGCGCTGGAACTCCGTACGGGCATCGCCCGGGGGGCCGCGGTGGCGAGGGGATCGGGCTCATGAACGGCCCGGACACCTCCGCCGCGGGACCCGAGCCGCGACCGGAGCCGGGACCCGAGCCGGAGCCGGGACCCGAGCCGGAGCCGGGACCCGAGCCGGAGCCGGGACCCGAGCCGGGGCCGGGATCCGAGCCGGGGCCGGAGCAGGAGTCCGGGGCGGGGACTGAGACGGAGACGGAGGCGGAGGTGCTGGCGCGGGCTGCGCTGACACGGGTGCTGGAGCCGGGGGACGAACGCGGGGGGCGCTGGCTGCGGGAGTACGGGGCGGTCGGGCTGATGCGACTGCTGACCGGCCCGGGGCCGGAGGCCGGGGCGCTGGCCGGGGTCGGCGCCGAGCGGCTCGCCGGGTACCGCAGACGTGCGGCACTGGCCGACCCCCAGCGGGACCTGGCGGACGCCGCCGAGGCCGGCGGCCGGTTCGTCTGCCCCGTTTCGGCGGAGTGGCCGACCCAGTTGGACGACCTGGGGGACGCCCGGCCCGTCGGGCTGTGGGTGCGGGGCGCACCGAGCCTGCGGACCTGGGCCCTGCGCTCGGTGTCCGTGGTGGGAGCCCGCGCCTGCACGCCGTACGGCGCGCACATGGCCCAGCTCCTCGCCGCCGGGCTCGCCGAGCGCGGCTGGGTGGTCGTCTCGGGCGCGGCGTACGGGATCGACGGGGCCGCCCATCGCGGCGCCCTCGCCGCCGGCGGCGCCACGGCAGCCGTGCTGGCCTGCGGAGTGGACGTGCCCTACCCGCGCGGGCACGCCGGACTGCTCGGCCGGATCGCCGCGCAGGGGATCGTGCTCGGGGAGCTCCCGCCGGGCAGCCACCCCACGCCGAGCCGGTTCGTCCTGCGCAACCGCGTCATCGCCGCGCTGACCCGGGGGACGGTCGTCGTGGAGGCGGCCCACCGTAGCGGATCCCTGGTCACCGCCCGCCGGGCCCTGGCGCTGGGGAGGTTCACCATGGGCGTCCCCGGCCCGGCCACCAGCGGGCTCTCCGCCGGGGTGCACGAACTGCTCCGTGCCGAGGCGGTGCTGGTCACGGACGCGGCGGAGGTCGTCGAGCTCGTCGGTGCGATGGGCGAGCTGGCCCCCGAGCGGCGCGGGCCGGTGGTCGCCCGGGACCTGCTGGACCCCCGGGCGGCCCGGGTGCTCGAGGCGCTCCCGGGCGGCCGGACCGCCGATCTGGAGGAGGTGGCCCTTGCCACGGGCAAAAGCACCGATGAAGTCATCGGCAGACTGTACGAACTTCACTCTCTGGGGTTCGTCGAACGGCAGGGCGACGGCTGGCAGTTGACCCCGCGGCGGCCGAGAGGAGGCGCACAAACCGGAGGGACCCGGCGAGGCGGTCGTTGACCTGGGGCGTTCCGGTGGAAGAGTGAAGCCGATGAGAGACGCGGTCTTCCCGATGGCAGCCGCCGGGACCGTGCGCCGAGCGCCGGTCCCGGGTCGCCCGTGCGAGCCGGGGCGCCCTTGCGGGCCCGCGCGATCCCGTACTCTTCGCGCACCGCGACACTTCCGTCACGCTACGCTCCCAACGAATCCGGCTCCGGCAAAGGCGAAGCATGCCCCAGCACACCTCAGGGTCTGACCGCGCTGCGGTGCCCCCCGCTGCGCGCGGCAGCGAGCGGTCCACCGCCCCCTCGTCCCTGGAGGTGCTGTGGCGCTCGTACAAGGACTCGGGTGACGAGCGGCTGCGGGAGCAGCTGATCCTGCACTACTCGCCCCTGGTGAAGTACGTGGCCGGGCGGGTCAGCGTCGGTCTTCCGCCCAACGTGGAGCAGGCCGACTTCGTCTCCTCCGGGGTCTTCGGGCTGATCGACGCCATCGAGAAGTTCGACATCGAACGGTCCATCAAGTTCGAGACGTACGCGATCACCCGGATCCGGGGCGCGATGATCGACGAACTGCGCGCGCTGGACTGGATCCCCCGCTCGGTGCGGCAGAAGGCGCGGGCCGTCGAGCGCGCCTACGCCACGCTGGAGGCGCAGCTGCGGCGCACGCCGACCGAGCACGAGGTCGCGGGGGAGATGGGCATCGGGGTCGAGGAACTCCACGCGGTCTTCAGTCAGCTGTCACTGGCCAACGTGGTCGCCCTGGAAGAGCTGCTGCACGCCGGCGGGGAGGGCGGCGACCGGCTCTCCCTGATGGACACGCTGGAGGACACCGCGGCCGACGACCCGGTGGAGGTGGCGGAGGACAGGGAGCTGCGCCGGCTGCTCGCGCGGGCCATCAACACCCTGCCCGAGCGGGAGAAGACGGTGGTGACCCTCTACTACTACGAGGGCCTCACGCTCGCCGAGATCGGCAACGTCCTCGGCGTCACCGAGAGCCGCGTCAGCCAGATCCACACCAAGTCGGTGCTACAGCTGCGGGCGAAGCTGGCCGACGTCGGCCGCTAGCGTGCGGAGGCCTTGCGGCACCTCCGTAGAGTGGACGCGTGCCCAGGATTCGAGCGGCCTCCGTGGCCGAGCACCGGTCGATGCAACGCGGCTCCCTGCTGGACGCCGCGCGTTCCCTGCTGTCCGAAGGGGGGACGGAAGCGCTGACCTTCCCCGCCCTCGCCGAGCGGACCGGTCTCGCCCGGTCCTCCGTGTACGAGTACTTCCGCTCGCGCGCGGCCGTCGTCGAAGAGCTCTGCGCGGTGGACTTCCCCGTGTGGGCCGCCGAGATCGAGGCGGCGATGTCCGAGGCCGGGACGCCGGAGGCGAAGATCGAGGCGTACGTCCGCAGCCAGCTGGGTCTGGTGGGGGACCGCCGGCACCGCGCCGTCGTGGCGATCTCCGCCAGTGAGCTGGACGCGGGTGCGCGCGAGAAGATCCGCGCGGCGCACGGGGGGCTGATCGCGATGATCGTCGAGGCCCTGGGGGCACTCGGGCAGACCGAACCCAGGCTGGCGGCCATGCTGCTCCAGGGGGTCGTGGACGCCGCCGTCCGCCGTATCGAGGCCGCCTCCGGCGAGGATCCGTCCGTGGTCACGGACGCGGCCGTCGCCATGGCACTGCGGGGCGTCCGGGGGTAGTCCCCCGCGGGGACGGCTTCGGGTGGGACGGGGGCCGCCCCCGGGTCCAAGGGGAGCAGGCGCGGTGTCGGCCGGGGGGTGAGGGCCAGGGGATTGAGGTACGCCTCGCCCCGCAGGAGGCCCCAGTGGAGGCAGGGGCGCGCGCAGTGGGAGCCGTCCGTGAGGACGGCCACCACCTGGCCCGCCGTGACGCCGACGCCTTCCGCCACCAAGGGGCGGACCGGTTCGTACGTCGTGCGCAGGCCGTTCGGAAGGGTCAGGGAGAGGACTCCGCGGCCCGCGACCTGCCCGGCGTAGTGGACCCGGCCCGGGCCGACCGCGCGCAGCTCCGCGCCCACCGGGGCTGCCAGGTCCACCCCGCGGTGGCCGGCCGCGTACGGGGTCGGGGGCGGGTCCCACCAGCGGACCACCGCGAGCGGGGCGGGGAGCGGGCGCGCCGCTGTGACGGGAGCCGCGGCCGAGGGGGATCCGAGGGGGTCGGCGGGCGGTGAAGCCCCCGCGGATCCGGAGGGCCCGCTGGATCCCGAGGACCCCGAGGACCCCGCGAGGCCCAGGGGGGCCGTCGCCGGGGCGACCGTGAGTGACAGCGTCAGCAGCAGGCCGAGCAGGAGAGTCGTCATACGGCCCAGGGTCCCGCCCGCGGGCGGTTCGCCGCCGGGCCTGTGGACAACCGGCACCCTGTGGACAACCGGAGGCCCGAGGACAACGCGTCACCCGGCATACCACCGGGTCCCGTACACTTCTTGTGGCGATCCGGGTCACCGGGTCGACTTCGCACGCCCCAGCACCGGCCGCTCAGGCCGGGTCACAGCGCCTCTCGGTCCCCTTCGTCGGGGGCAGGGCGCGACAGGGGTGTCAGGAACCAAACCGAGAAAACAAGGAGATGGCCATGGCCGTCGTCACGATGCGGGAGCTGCTGGAAAGCGGCGTCCACTTCGGTCACCAGACCCGCCGCTGGAACCCGAAGATGAAGCGCTTCATCTTCACGGAGCGCAACGGCATCTACATCATCGACCTGCTCCAGTCGCTGTCGTACATCGACCGCGCCTACGAGTTCGTGAAGGAGACCGTCGCCCACGGCGGTTCCATCATGTTCGTCGGTACCAAGAAGCAGGCCCAGGAGGCCATCGCCGAGCAGGCGACGCGTGTCGGTATGCCGTACGTCAACCAGCGCTGGCTGGGTGGCATGCTCACCAACTTCTCCACCGTCTACAAGCGCCTCCAGCGTCTGAAGGAGCTTGAGGCGATCGACTTCGACGACGTCGCGGCGTCGGGTCTCACCAAGAAGGAGCTCCTGGTCCTCTCTCGCGAGAAGATCAAGCTGGAGAAGACCCTCGGTGGTATCCGCGAGATGTCGAAGGTCCCCAGCGCCGTCTGGATCGTCGACACCAAGAAGGAGCACATCGCCGTCGGTGAGGCGCGCAAGCTCCACATCCCGGTCGTCGCGATCCTCGACACCAACTGCGACCCCGACGAGGTCGACTACAAGATCCCGGGCAACGACGACGCGATCCGCTCCGTCGGTCTGCTCACCCGCGTGATCGCCGACGCCGTCGCCGAGGGCCTCATCGCCCGTTCCGGTGCCGCGACCGGCGACTCGAAGCCGGGCGAGAAGGCCGCTGCCGAGCCGCTCGCCGAGTGGGAGCGCGACCTCCTCGAGGGCGAGAAGAAGGCCGACGACGCCGAGGCCGCTCCGGCCGAGGCCGCTGTCGAGACCCCCGCCGCCGAGACCGAGGCCGCTCCGGCCGCCGAGGCCGAGGTTGTCGCCGAGCCCGTCGTCGAGGCCCCGGCCGCCGACGCCGAGCAGGCCTGACCCACTGAGAGCGCCCGGCGTTCACGCGCCGGGCACTCGCAGCACGGGCGATGACGGCGGGGGAGGGCCGCGCCACGAGCGCGCCTCCTCCGCCATCCCCCAGCTACCGCTGGGAGGGGCCCCCAGCCCGTAGATCTACGACTTCGAGAGAGAATCACAGACTCATGGCGAACTACACCGCCGCTGACGTCAAGAAGCTCCGCGAGCTCACCGGCGTCGGCATGCTGGACTGCAAGAACGCGCTGGTCGAGGCCGACGGTGACGTCGACAAGGCCGTCGAGGCGCTCCGTATCAAGGGTCAGAAGGGCGTCGCCAAGCGCGAAGGCCGTTCTGCCGAGAACGGTGCGGTCGTCTCCGTCATCTCCGACGACAACACCTCCGGTGTTCTGGTCGAGCTGAAGTGCGAGACGGACTTCGTCGCCAAGGGCGACAAGTTCCTGGCTGTCACCAACCAGCTGGCCAACCACATCGCCGCGACCTCCCCGGCCGACATCGAGGCGCTGCTCGCGTCCGAGATCGAGCCCGGCAAGACCGTGCAGGCGTTCGTCGACGAGGCCAACGCCAACCTCGGCGAGAAGATCGTCCTGGACCGCTTCGCGCAGTTCACTGGCGGTTACGTCTCGGCGTACATGCACCGCACGATGCCCGACCTGCCGTTCCAGATCGGTGTCCTCGTCGAGCTCGACAAGGAGAACGCCGAGGTCGCCCGCGGCGTCGCGCAGCACATCGCCGCGTTCGCGCCGAAGTGGCTCTCCAAGGACGACGTCCCGGCCGACGTGGTCGAGTCCGAGCGCCGCGTCGCCGAAGAGGTCACCCGCGCGGAGGGCAAGCCCGAGGCCGCCCTCCCGAAGATCGTCGAAGGCCGTGTGAACGGTTTCTTCCGCGACAACACCCTGCTCGGCCAGGCCTACGCCCTGGACGCCAAGAAGTCCGTCCAGAAGGTTCTGGACGAGGCCGGTGTCAACCTGGTGCGCTTCTCGCGCATCAAGGTCGGCATCTGAGTCCGTCCGTACGCGACGGACACCGGACCCCGGTAGGGTCTGAAGCAGTCGCCCGCGTTCGCGCAGGACGACCGCAGATCTGACGAGGAGGCCATTGCCGTAGAGGGAACCGCAAGGACCCACCGGCAATGGCCTTCTTCGTATGTGCACGAGGAGATCTCCATGAATCAGGGCGTGGACACCCACACCGTTCCCGACGACAAGAGCGACCAGGACAAGAAGGGCCGCCGCTTCATGCTGAAGCTGTCGGGCGAGGCCTTCTCCGGTGGCGGAGGACTGGGCGTCGACCCCGACGTCGTCCACGCCATCGCGCGCGAGATCGCCGCGGTGGTCCGCGACGGCGCCGAGATCGCCATCGTGATCGGCGGCGGCAACTTCTTCCGCGGCGCCGAACTCCAGCAGCGCGGCATGGACCGGGCGCGGTCCGACTACATGGGCATGCTCGGCACCGTCATGAACTGCCTCGCACTCCAGGACTTCCTGGAGAAGGAGGGCATCGACTCCCGGGTCCAGACCGCCATCACCATGGGCCAGGTCGCCGAGCCGTACATCCCGCTGCGCGCCGTGCGACACCTGGAGAAGGGCCGCGTCGTCATCTTCGGCGCCGGCATGGGCATGCCCTACTTCTCCACCGACACCACGGCCGCCCAGCGCGCCCTGGAGATCGACGCGGAAGCCCTGCTCATGGGCAAGAACGGCGTCGACGGGGTCTACGACTCGGACCCCAAGAAGAACCCCGACGCCGTGAAGTTCGACGCGCTGGAGTACAGCGAGGTGCTCTCCCGCGACCTCAAGGTCGCCGACGCCACCGCCATCACGCTGTGCCGCGACAACAAGCTGCCGATCCTGGTCTTCGAACTGCTCGCCGAGGGCAATATCGCCCGCGCGGTCAAGGGTGAGAAGATCGGCACGCTCGTGAGCGACCAGGGCACCCGGACCTGAGCACTCCGGACCTGGGCACTCCGGGTCCGAGCACCCGCCGCCGGTCCGAGCCCCGCGGGGCCGCGCCGGCCCCGCCCGCCCGAACCATCCATTTCTGACATGCAGGAGCACGTGGTGACCGAAGAGATCCTCCTCGAGGCCGAGGAGAAGATGGAAAAGGCCGTCGTCGTCGCCAAGGAAGACTTCGCCGCGATTCGCACCGGTCGTGCGCACCCGGCGATGTTCAACAAGATCGTGGCGGAGTACTACGGCGCCATCACGCCCATCAACCAGCTCGCCTCCTTCTCGGTTCCCGAGCCGCGCATGGCGATCGTGACCCCGTTCGACAAGAGCGCCCTGCGCAACATCGAGCAGGCCATTCGCGACTCGGACCTCGGTGTCAACCCGAGCAACGACGGCAGCATCATCCGGGTGACCTTCCCCGAGCTGACGCAGGACCGCCGCAAGGAGTACATCAAGGTCGCGCGCACCAAGGCCGAGGACTCCAAGGTGTCGATCCGCGCCATCCGCCGCAAGGCGAAGGACGCCCTCGACAAGCTCGTCAAGGACAAGGAAGCCGGCGAGGACGAAGTGCGCCGCGCCGAGAAGGAGCTCGACGACACCACCGCGAAGTACGTCGCGCAGGTGGACGAGCTGCTCAAGCACAAGGAAGCCGAGCTCCTCGAAGTCTGATGAACGACTCTTCCTGGCAGCCGGAGCCGGTTCCGGCGGGTCCCGCATACGATGCGCAGGTGGGCCCGCACACTCGGCCCATGCCCATCGTGCCCGATGCCGCCGGCCGTGACTTCGACGACCGGGAAGCACGCGATCGGGGGGCCGCCGCTGACGGCGGCTCCCTCTTCCGCGCCGAGACGCCGCCGCAGGAGCCCATGCCCAGCCCCCCGTCGCCCCCGCCTTCGTCGGCGCCGCAGGACCCCACTCCGCCGCCTCAGAAGAAGCGCGCGGGACGGGATCTGCGGGCCGCCATAGGGGTCGGCGTCGGCCTCGGAGCGGTGATCTTCGCTTCCCTCTTCATCGTCAAGGCGGTCTTCGTCGGCGTCGTCGTCGTGGCGGTCGTCGTCGGCCTGTGGGAGCTCACCTCCAGGCTCCAGGAGAAGAAGGGCATCAAGGCCCCCCTGGTGCCGCTCGCGATCGGCGGCGCGGCGATGGTCATCGCCGGGTACGTCCGCGGGGCCGAGGGCGCCTGGGTGGCCATGGCCCTGACGGCGCTGGCCGTCCTGGTCTGGCGGATGACCGAGCCGCCCGAGGACTACCTCAAGGACGTCACCGCCGGCATCTTCGCGGCGTTCTACGTGCCCTTCCTGGCCACGTTCGTCGCGATGCTGCTCACCGCCGACGACGGGCCGCAGCGGGTCGTCACCTTCCTGGTCCTGACCGTGGTCAGCGATACCGGGGCCTACGCGGTGGGCTGGCGCTTCGGCAAGACCAAGCTCGCGCCGCGCATCAGCCCCGGCAAGACCCGCGAGGGCCTCCTCGGAGCGGTGGCCTTCGCGATGGTGGCCGGCGCGCTGTGCATGGAGTTCCTGATCGACGGGGGCTCGTGGTGGCAGGGCCTGGTCCTGGGCTTCGCGGTAGCCGTCAGCGCCACGCTGGGCGACCTCGGCGAGTCGATGATCAAGCGCGACCTCGGCATCAAGGACATGGGCACGCTGCTGCCCGGCCACGGCGGCATCATGGACCGGCTGGACTCGCTGCTTCCCACGGCTCCGGTGGTCTGGCTGCTGCTCGCCGCCTTCGTCGGCGCCGGCTGATCCGGTCGGCGCGGCTCCCGGCCGCGGGCTCCTCATCGGCGGAGCTCCGCCGGGTGGGGGCGGCGTACGACGGAAGGCTTCGGCAGGGCCGGGGCGGTTACTCTTGAAGGGCGTGCTGCTTCTGCGGCGCGCCTTTCGTCTTACAAGGAGTACCTGCCATGGCCCGCCCTGTTCCGGGAGAGCTCACTTTCGTCGCCCCCCGTGGAGCGAAGAAGCCGCCCCGGCACCTCGCCGACCTCACCCCCGAGGAGCGCCGGGAGGCCGTCGCCGCGATCGGTGAGAAGCCGTTCCGGGCCAAGCAGCTCTCGCAGCACTACTTCGCCCGGTACGCGCACGACCCGGCGGAGTGGACCGACATCCCGGCCGCGTCCCGCGAGAAGCTCCAGAAGGAGCTGCTGCCGGACCTGATGAACGTCCTGCGGCACATCTCCTGCGACGACGACACCACCCGCAAGACGCTGTGGAAGCTGCACGACGGCACGCTCGTCGAGTCCGTGCTCATGCGCTACCCCGACCGGGTGACCATGTGCATCTCCTCGCAGGCCGGGTGCGGCATGAACTGTCCGTTCTGCGCCACCGGCCAGGCGGGCCTGGACCGCAACCTGTCCACCGCGGAGATCGTCCACCAGATCGTCGACGGCATGCGCGCGCTGCGCGACGGAGAGGTCCCCGGCGGTCCGGCGCGCCTGTCGAACATCGTCTTCATGGGCATGGGCGAGCCGCTCGCGAACTACAACCGCGTCGTCGGCGCCATCCGCCGGCTCACCGACCCGGAGCCCGACGGCCTGGGCCTGTCCCAGCGCGGGATCACCGTCTCCACCGTCGGCCTCGTCCCGGCCATGCTGCGGTTCGCCGACGAGGGCTTCAAGTGCCGCCTCGCCGTCTCCCTGCACGCCCCGGACGACGAGCTGCGCGACACCCTCGTGCCCGTGAACACCCGCTGGAACGTGCGCGAGGTGCTCGGCGCGGCCTGGGAGTACGCGGAGAAGTCCGGCCGGCGGATCTCCATCGAGTACGCCCTGATCCGCGACATCAACGACCAGGCCTGGCGGGGCGACCTGCTCGGCAGGCTGCTCAAGGGCAAGCGCGTGCACGTCAACCTGATCCCGCTGAACCCGACGCCCGGTTCGAAGTGGACCGCCTCGCGGCCCGAGGACGAGAAGGCGTTCGTGGAGGCCATCGCCCGCCACGGCGTGCCGGTGACCGTGCGTGACACCCGTGGCCAGGAGATCGACGGGGCGTGCGGCCAGCTCGCGGCCTCGGAGCGCTAGTTTCCGCCAGTGAAAGGGCGCATTCGGCCGCGGGGTACCCTGTGGCCGAACCAATTTCATATTTCCGACAGGGGAGCGCCACAGCGCTGAGAGTGCGGTAACCGTCACCGCAGACCCTCTGAACCTCGCCCCGGTCATTCGGGGTAGGAAGTTCGGTCACCACTCAAGCTGTTGCGCCCTGCCCGGCGTCCGATCGACAGAGCGCCGGGCAGGGCCGCGTCTTCTCCTGGACATCCCAGGAGGAATCACCAGTGAGCACCACCAAGAAGCTCGCGGGCGTCGCGCTCGCGGCCGCGCTCGGCGTCAGCACGCTCAGCGCCTGCGGCGGCAAGGCCGAGGACAAGTCCGGGGGCGACGCCCCCGGGTCCAAGACGATCACCCTGGTCTCGCACGACTCCTTCAACGTGACCGACACGGTCCTCAAGGAGTTCGAGCAGCAGAGCGGTTACAGCGTCAAGGTCCTGAAGTCGGGCGACGCCGGCGCCGCGCTGAACCAGGAGATCCTGACCAAGGGCTCCCCGCGCGGCGACGTCTTCTTCGGCGTGGACAACACGCTCCTCTCCCGCGCACTCGACAACGGCATCTTCACGCCGTACGAGGCCGAGGGGCTCGCCGGCGTGAAGCCCGAGTTCGTGCTCGACAAGGAGCACCGCGTCACCCCGGTCGACTCCGGTGACATCTGCGTCAACTACGACAAGGCCTACTTCGCCGACAAGAAGCTCGCCCCGCCGCAGACGCTGGACGACCTCGTCAAGCCCGAGTACAAGGACCTGCTGGTCACCGAGAACGCCGCGACCTCCTCGCCCGGCCTCGGCTTCCTCCTCGCCTCCGCCGGCAAGTACGGCGAGGACGGCTGGAAGGACTACTGGAGCAAGCTCAAGGCCAACGGCGTCGAGGTCGTCGACGGCTGGGAGCAGGCCTACAACGAGCGGTTCTCCGGCTCGGCCGGCGGCAAGAAGGCCAAGGGCGACCGCCCGCTCGTCGTCTCCTACGCCTCCAGCCCGCCGGTCGAGGTCCTCTACGGCGAGCCGCAGCCGGCCGAGGCCCCCACGGGCGTCGCGACGGGTACCTGCTTCCGGCAGACCGAGTTCGCGGGCCTGCTGAAGGGCGCGAAGAACGTGGAGGGCGGCAAGGCGCTCCTCGACTTCCTGATCTCCAAGAAGTTCCAGGAGGACATGCCGCTCCAGATGTTCGTGAACCCGGTGACCCGGGACGCGAAGCTGCCGGAGCTGTTCACGAAGCACGGCGTCGTGATCGAGAAGCCGGAGACGGTGACCCCCGACGCCATCGCGAAGAACCGCGACGAGTGGGTCAAGGCCTGGTCCGCGCTCGTCGTGAAGTAGCGGGACCCGTGCACACCGCACCGAAGGAGAGCGGGCGGGCCACGGCCGTCAGGCTCGGTCTGATGGCCGTGCCGCTCGTCTTCTTCGGGCTGTTCTTCGCCTACCCCGTCGCCGCGATCGTCGGACGCGGGCTCAAGACCGACGAGGGCTGGCAGTTCGGCCGGATCGGGGAGGTGCTGGCCCGGCCCGACATCGGCGACGTGCTCTGGTTCACCACCTGGCAGGCGCTCGCGTCGACGGCGCTCACCCTCCTGGTCGCACTCCCCGGCGCGTACGTCTTCGCGCGCTTCGAGTTCCCCGGCAAACAGCTGCTGCGGGCGCTGGTGACCGTGCCCTTCGTCCTGCCCACGGTGGTGGTCGGCACCGCCTTCCTGGCGCTGGTGGGGCGCGGCGGTCTGCTGGACGAGGTGTGGGGGATCCGCCTCGACACGACCGTGTGGGCGATCCTGCTCGCCCACGTCTTCTTCAACTACGCCGTCGTCGTCCGGACCGTCGGCGGACTGTGGGCGCAGCTGGACCCGCGCCAGGAGGAGGCCGCCCGGGTGCTGGGCGCCGGGCGGTTCGCCGCCTGGCGGCGGGTGACGCTGCCCGCGCTCGTCCCGGCGGTGGGCGCCGCCTCGCTCATGGTGTTCCTGTTCACCTTCAGCTCCTTCGGGGTCGTGCAGATCCTCGGCGGCCCCGCGTACTCCACCCTGGAGGTGGAGGTCTACCGGCAGACCGCGCAGCTCCTGGACCTGTCGACCGCCGCGGTACTGACGATGGTGCAGTTCGCCGCCATCGGAGGGATCCTCGGCGTGCACGCCTGGACCGTGCGCCGACGGGAGACCGCGCTGCGTCTCGTCGACCCGGCGCGCACCGCGCACCGGCCGCGCGGCTGGGCGCAGCGCTCCCTGCTCGGCGGGGTCCTGCTGACGGTGCTGCTGCTGATCGTGGCGCCCCTCGCCGTGCTGGTCGAGAGGTCGCTGGACGCCCCCGGCGGACACGGGTTCGGCTTCTACCGGGCGCTCCAGGAGGCCGGCGCGGGCGGTGGGACGTTTCTGGTGCCTCCGCTGGAGGCCGTCTGGAACTCCCTGCGGTACGCGCTCGCCGCCACCGCCATCGCGCTGGTCGTCGGCGGACTCGCGGCCGCCGCCCTGACCCGGCGCGCGGGCCGCTTCGTACGGGGCTTCGACGTGCTGCTGATGCTGCCGCTCGGGGTGTCGGCCGTGACGGTCGGCTTCGGCTTCCTCATCACCCTGGACGAGCCGCCCCTGGACCTGCGGACCTCGTGGATCCTGGTGCCGCTGGCCCAGGCGCTGGTGGGCGTCCCCTTCGTCGTACGGACCATGCTGCCCGTGCTGCGGGCGGTGGACGCGCGGCTGCGTGAGGCCGCCGCCGTGCTCGGGGCCTCGCCGCTGCGGGCCTGGCGGGAGGTGGACCTGCCGATGGTGCGCCGGGCCCTGCTGATCGCGGCGGGCTTCGCCTTCGCCGTGTCCCTCGGGGAGTTCGGGGCGACCGTGTTCATCGCGCGCCCCGACCGTCCGACGCTGCCCGTCGCGGTCGCTCGGCTGCTGGGGCGGCCCGGGGAGATGAACTACGGGCAGGCGATGGCCCTGAGCACGATCCTGATGCTGGTGTGCGCGGTGTCGCTGCTCCTGCTGGAGCGACTGCGGTCCGACAAGACTTCCGGAGAGTTCTGATGACACTGCTTCAGCTGGAAGAGGTGTCGGTCCGCTTCGGTGAGCGGGCGGTCGTCGACGCCGTGGACCTGAAGGTCGCCGAGCACGAGATCGTGTGCGTGCTCGGGCCGAGCGGGAGCGGCAAGTCCACCCTGCTGCGGGTGGTGGCCGGGCTCCAGCCCGTCGCGCGGGGGCGGGTGCTGCTCGGCGGCGCCGACCAGGCTGGCGTGCCCGTGCACAAGCGGGGGGTGGGCCTGATGTTCCAGGACCACCAGCTGTTCCCGCACCGGGACGTGGGCGGGAACATCGCGTTCGGACTGCGGATGCGGGGCTCCTCGAAGGCGTCCTCCGGGAACCGGGTCGCGGAGCTCCTGGAGCTGGTCGGCCTCCCCGGGGCCCAGGGCCGGGCGGTGGCCTCGCTGTCCGGCGGCGAGCAGCAGCGCGTGGCGCTGGCGCGGGCGCTGGCGCCGTCACCGAGGCTCCTGATGCTGGACGAGCCCCTGGGACAACTGGACCGGGGGCTGCGGGAGCGGCTGGTCGTGGAGCTCCAGGGGCTGTTCTCGCGACTGGGGACGACCGTCCTGGCCGTCACGCACGATCAGGGCGAGGCGTTCGCGCTGGCCGACCGGGTGGTCGTGATGCGGGACGGGCGGATCGCGCAGGCGGGGACTCCGCTGGAGGTGTGGGAGCGGCCGGCCTCGGAGTTCGTGGCCCGGTTCCTCGGCTTCGAGAACGTGGCGCCGGCGGTGGTGTCGGACGGGGTGGCGGCGACGCCCTGGGGCGCCGTGCCGGTTCCCGACGGGGCCGCGCGGGGGGCGCGGCGCGTACTGATCCGGCCGGCGGGGGTGGTGCTGTCACCCGAAGGGCTCGCCTGCGAGGTGATGTCGCGGACGTTCCGGGGAACCCACGTCGCGCTGTTGCTGCGGCCGAGGGAGGGGCCGGTGCTGGAGGCGGAGTGCTCTCTGGCCGGGGCCCCGGCCGTCGGGGACCGGGTTGCGGTGACCTTCGCCCCGGGCGAGGTGGTCGTGCTGCCCGAGGAGTAGGGCGCCGCCGCGCGGACGCCCTGCCTCACCCGGACGCCCTCCCTCACCCGGATGCCCTCCCTCACCCGGGCCCCCGAGGACGCGGCCGCGCGCCGTACCCCGTGCCTCAGACGCCCGCGGGGCTGAGCTCCGCGGGTGCCTGTGCCTCGTCGTGGTTGCCGTACCAGGCCACCGCCACCGCGCCGGCGACGGCCAGGACGAAGCCGAGGACCGCCAGCCAGGCCAGGCCGGGGCGGGACGCGTCGCCGAGCCACAGGACGCCGATCGCGCCGGGGAGGACGGTTTCGCCGACCACGAGGGCGGCGGTCGCGCCGTTCACCGAGCCGATCTGGAGCGCCACCGTGTGGAGGTACATGCCGCCGGCTCCCGCCAGGACGATGGCGTAGAGGGCCGGGTCGGCGAGGAGCGACGTGAGGGAGAAGGGCTCGATGCCGTTCAGGATGCGGACCCCGACACCCAGCGCGCCGAAGGCCAGACCCGACAGCAGGCCCGCCAGGATCGCGGCCCGGGCGCCGAGGAGGCGTACCGCCACCGTGCCGCCGACGATGATCAGTACGGTCACCGCCAGCAGCCACCAGTGCGTGGCGGCCGGCGCGTAGTGGCCGCCCTCGTGCCCCGCCGCCGTCGCCAGGAGGACGAGCGCGGCGCAGACCACGCCGATCGAGGTCCATTCCTTGCGCGTCAGCCGGATCCCGAGCATCTTCACGCTCAGCACGGCGGTGATCACCAGGTTGGCGCTGATGACCGTCTGGGAGAGGAACAGCGGCAGGAGGCGCGCGGCCAGGGCCCCGAGGCCGAAGCCCACGAAGTCCAGGATCGTGCCGACGATGAACTCCCAGGTCATCGCGGCCTTCGCGGTGGACGCGAGGTTCGGGCCGCCGTGCTGGGTGACCCCGGCGGCGGCCGGGGACGTCCGGGCCGCGCGCCGGGAGCCCACGGCTTGCAGGACGGATCCCGTGCCGTAGCAGATGGACGCCGCGATAGCGGTCAGCAGGCCTATGAGCACCCGGGGGCTCCGTTCACGTCTGGCAGGTTTTGCGGTGTGGGCGTACCTCTGCCAGACGTGCGGAACGCCCGGGAAGTTGCCTGGCCGCGGTCAGGACATTGTGGCGAGTACCGCCGGAACCTCTTCCACCGAGTCCACGAGGGCGATCCGCGACTCCATCGCGCGGCCGCGCGCCAGCGCCTGGAGCAGCGGCCAGGCCGGGAGGTGCTCGGTCCAGTGGGCCCGGTCGACGAGGATCATCGGCGTGGGCTCGGCCCGCGACGCGTAGTAGTTCGGCGTCGCGTTGTCGAAGATCTCCTGGACCGTGCCCGCGGCACCCGGCAGGAACACCACGCCGGCGTCGCACCGGGCGAGGAGCCCGTCCTCCCGGGTGGCGTTCGCGAAGTACTTCGCGATGTGCCCGGCGAAGACGTTCGGCGGCTCGTGTCCGTAGAACCAGGTGGGGATGCCCACCGAGTCGCCGCCGAGGACGGCCGGCCAGCGCTCGCGGACGGCGAAGGCGGCCCGGGCCCAGTCGGAGACGGAGGGTGCGAAGGACGGGGCCTCGGCCAGGATCTTCAGGGCTTCGGGCAGGGCGTCGTCGGGGGCGGGGGCGAGGTACGCGCCGAGATTGGCCGCCTCCATGGCGCCGGGGCCGCCGCCGGTGGCCACGGTGAGCCCGGAGCGGCTCAGGGACCGGCCGAGTTCCGCCGCGCCCCGGTACGCGTCGCCGCCGCGGACCATGGCGTGGCCGCCCATCACGCCGACCACGCGGGCGCCGGCGAGGTGCTCGTCGAGGGCGTCGGAGATGGCGTCGTCGTGGATGGAGCGGAGCATCGAGGCGTAGACGTCCCCGTCCGCCCGGGTCTCCTGGAACCAGGCGTAGGCCTCGGCGTCCGGGGTGGCCCCGTATCCCTGCGCGAGTCCCGTGAACAGCTCCTCGGCCGTGTACAGGAGGCCCCGGTAGGGGTTGAAGGGCAGGTCGGGGACGGGTGGGAAGACCAGCGCGCCGTCCGCGCGCACCTTCGCCGAGGCGTCGGACTCCATCGCGCAGCCCAGGAACACGGCCGCGGAGGTGTCGGCGGACAGCAGGGCGAAGGTCCGCTCCAGCAGGTTGAGCGACTGGATCCGGTACCCGCTGAGTGAGCCGCGGGCCGCGACCCGGTCGAATTCGGCGAGCGTCTCGATCTCGATGTCTGCGTTGACCATTCGGCCCACACTAAGGGCTGCCCGCCTCAGCGGGTCAATGCCAGCGACGTCAGCTGTGCCACACCCCAGACGAGCGGCAGGGCCACGGCGACCAGTGCGCCGGCCCGCAACGTCGCGGCGCCGCGCAGTACTTTGCCCGGGGCTCCGAGCCCGGCCAGGGTCGCGCGGGTGCCGGTGCGGGCCTGGTGCACCTCGACCGCGGATGTGAGCAACGTCGCGGCCGCGCACAGCACCACCAGGGCGACGGCGGGTGCGGTGAGCGGGCCGAACGGGACCTGGAGGCCGCCGCGCCCGCGCAGCGCCACGACGCTGAGCGCTCCCGCCCCGATCGCGCACAGCACGCCCAGCGGTGCGCCGAGCCGCGGGGCCTCCTCCTGGAGGGCCCGCCCGGCCAGCAGCCGCAGCGCGCCGGGGCGTACGGCCTGGACGAGTGCTCCGCAGGCGTAGGCGAGCCCGGGACCGGCGAGGGCGAGCCCGACGGCGGTCAGCGCCCAGCCCGCCGGCAGGCCGATGCCGGCGGGCCCGGTGGTGGCCAGGGCGGCGAGTCCGCAGGCGGTGAGGGCGATGCCCCAGGGCAGGACGGCGTGCGGGGCCGGCCGGGGGCGGGGCCGCAGGGCGAGGGCGGTGGCGGCCGAGGCGGCCACCGGGAGCAGGGACAGCAGGGTGAGGGCTGCGGCCACGGGCAGGGGCAGCTCGGCGTGGAGCAGTTTCGCCCCGGCCCCGTCGAAGGGCAGCCCGGTGACGTCTCCCCGCAGGTGGAGGAAGACGGCCAGGGCCACGGCGCTGCCGAGGGTGCAGGCGACGGCGGTGGAGACCGCCGCGACCAGGGTGAGCCGTACGGGTCCCAGCCCGGCGGCGTCCAGCCCTTCCCGGGGGCGGGTCGCCGGGTCGCAGCGGGCCACGGAGACGGCGAACTGGACGGTGGCGGCGAGCGGCACCAGGGCCCACAGCAGCTGGGGGAACGATCCGGCGGGCCGGGCCGCGGCCTGCGCGAGCACGTAGAGCAGCAGGAAGCCGCTGCCGGCGGAAGCCGCGGCGACGAGCAGCCGGCGCAGTTGGACGAGCGGCCCGGAGCCGCGGGCTAGGCGGAGAGCGAGCACGCGGCCTGGTCCTCCGGGGGCTGGGGGAAGGCGGTCTGGGGGGAGGCTGCGGCCCCGGCGGGCCGGCCGTCGAGCAGGGCGACGTGCCGGTCGGCGGCGGCCGCGGTCTCCCCGTCGTGGGTGGCCAGCAGCACGGTGATCTCGTGCGTGCGGGCCGCGCTGGTGAGCGTGCGCAGCAGCAGGGCGTGCTCGCCGCGGTGCAGGGGGGCCGTGGGCTCGTCCGCGAAGATCACGGCGGGCTCGCTCACGAGGGCGCGGGCGAGGGCGACGCGCTGGGACTCGGCCCGGGTGAGCGCGCCGGGGTGCTTGCGGGCGAAGGCACCGATGTCGAGGCGCTCCAGCCATTCGCAGGCGGCCCGTTTGGCCCTGCGGTGGCTCGTGCCCGCGAGCAGCAGCGGCAGGGCGGCGTTCTCCCACACCCGGAGCTCGGGCAGCAGCTGCGGTTCGGGGCCGATCCAGCCGAAGCGGTCGCGGCGCAGCCGCTCGCGGACCGATGGCCCCATGGTGTGCAGGGCGACGCCGTTGAACCAGACCTCGCCCTGTTCGGGCAGCAGCTGCCCCGACAGGCAGCGCAGCAGGGTGGTCTTTCCACTGCCGCGGGGGCCGGTGACGGCGAGGATCTCACCCGCGCGGACGCCGATCGAGACTCCGATGAGGCCGGGCGAACCGCAGTGGGAGTAGTGCAGGGACCGTGCCCACAGGACGTCATCATCCGGTGGGGCGTTGTCCGGAGCCACCATGGCGTACACCTCCGTCCGGGGAACGAAGCGGAGCCCGCGTAGGTCACTGGCGCCGCAATGAGATGTAAGGAGATGAACGTCTTGGATGGTGACAGCACACGGCCCGGACCCCCGCGTTCTCACTCGAACGGAGGATCCGGGCCGTGTGACCGGACGATGTGCGGCCTGTTGCCGGCTGCTGGTTAGAGCTTGGTCCAGGCCTCGGTGAGGACGCGGCGCAGGATGCCCTCGATCTCGTCGAAGGTGCCCTGGTCGGCCGTCAGCGGCGGGGCCAGCTGGATGACCGGGTCGCCACGGTCGTCGGCGCGGCAGTACAGCCCGTTCTCGAAGAGGGCCTTGGAGAGGAAGCCGTAGAGGACGCGCTCCGTCTCCTCGTCCGTGAAGGACTCCTTGGTGACCTTGTCCTTGACGAGCTCGATGCCGTAGAAGTAGCCGTTGCCGCGGACGTCGCCGACGATCGGCAGGTCGTGCAGCTTCTCCAGCGTCGAGCGGAAGGCGTCCTCGTTGTCCAGCACGTGCTGGTTGAGGCCTTCCTTGTCGAAGATGTCGAGGTTGGCGAGCGCCACCGCGGAGGACACCGGGTGCCCGCCGAAGGTGTAGCCGTGCAGGAAGGTGTTGTCACCCTTGTAGAACGGCTCGGCGAGCCGGTCCGAGATGATGCAGGCACCGATCGGGGAGTAGCCCGAGGTCATGCCCTTCGCGCAGGTGATCATGTCCGGGATGTAGTCGAACTTGTCACAGGCGAACATCGTGCCGAGACGGCCGAACGCGCAGATCGTCTCGTCGGAGACGAGCAGGACGTCGTACTCGTCGCAGATCTCGCGGACCCGCTGGAAGTACCCGGGCGGCGGCGGGAAGCAGCCGCCGGCGTTCTGCACCGGCTCGAGGAACACGGCGGCGACGGTGTCGGCGCCCTCGAAGAGGATCTCCTGCTCGATCTGGTCGGCGCACCAGCGGCCGTAGGCCTCGGGGTCGTCGCCGTAGATCGGGGCGCGGTAGATGTTGGTGTTCGGCACCTTGTGCGCGCCGGGGACCAGCGGCTCGAAGGGGGCCTTCAGGGCCGGCAGGCCGGTGATCGACAGGGCGCCCTGCGGGGTGCCGTGGTAGGCGACCGCACGCGAGATGACCTTGTACTTGGTGTGCTTGCCCTGCAGCTTGAAGTACTGCTTGGCGAGCTTCCACGCGGTCTCGACGGCCTCGCCGCCGCCGGTGGTGAAGAAGACCTTGTTCAGGTCGCCCGGGGCATAGTGCGCGAGGCGCTCGGCGAGCTCGACGGCCTTGGGGTGCGCGTACGACCAGATGGGGAAGAAGGCCAGCTCCTGGGCCTGCTTGTACGCGACCTCGGCCAGTTCCTTGCGGCCGTGACCGGCGTTGACCACGAAGAGTCCGGCGAGACCGTCCAGGTAGCGCTTGCCCTTGTCGTCGAAGATGTAGGTGCCCTCGCCGCGCACGATGGTGGGGACGGGCGAGTTCTCGTACGACGACATGCGGGTGAAGTGCATCCACAGGTGGTCGTAGGCGGTCTTGGAGAGGTCCTGGCTCACGGCTATCGCGTTCCCCACATGTAGGTCTGCTTCTTCAGCTTCAGGTAAACGAAGCTTTCGGTTGATCGCACGCCGGGGAGCGCACGGATCTTCTTGTTGATCGTTTCGAGTAGGTGGTCGTCGTCCTCGCAGACGATTTCCACCATCAGGTCGAACGAGCCCGCGGTCATCACCACGTACTCGCACTCGGCCATGGCGGTCAGCGCGTCGGCCACCGGGTCGAGGTCTCCCTCGACGTTGATGCCGACCATCGCCTGGCGCCGCAGCCCCACGGTGAGCGGGTCGGTGACGGCGACGATCTGCATGACGCCCTGGTCGAGGAGCTTCTGTACCCGCTGGCGCACCGCCGCTTCGGACAGGCCTACGGCCTTGCCGATCGCTGCGTAGGGACGGCGACCGTCCTCTTGCAGTTGCTCGATGATCGCCAGGGACACAGCATCGACCGAAGGGGACGGTTGTCTGTTCCTGGAATCTGCGCTTCGACTGACCACGAGCTCACTCTGCACGAGGAGTCGTCTGTTCCGCAAGGCGGGAACGATGTAATTCGTTGTTTCGGAAGTCAGATCTCACTGATTCCGTAGTTGGTGGTGGGTGGGCCTGTCGAAAACGGCGTCCGAGGGGTTAAGCTGGGTAGCTGTCTCATCCATTGGACATGTGATCACGGGAGTGTGGCTGTAGTGACCACCGAACTGCGTCGTCTGCGCAACTACATCGGCGGGGAGTTCAAGGACGCCGCCGACGGGCGCACCACCGAGGTGGTCAACCCCGCCACGGGCGAGGCGTACGCGACCGCTCCGCTCTCCGGCCAGGCGGACGTGGACGCCGCGATGGCCGCCGCCGCGGCCGCCTTCCCGGGCTGGCGCGACACGACCCCCGCCGCGCGCCAGAAGGCGCTGCTCAGGATCGCGGACGCCTTCGAGGCGCGCGCCGACGAGCTCGTCGCCACCGAATCGGAGAACACCGGCAAGCCGCTCGGCCTCACGGCCAGCGAGGAGCTGCCGCCGATGGTGGACCAGATCCGCTTCTTCGCGGGCGCCGCGCGCCTGCTCGAGGGCCGTTCGGCCGGCGAGTACATGGAGGGAATGACCTCCATCGTCCGCCGTGAGCCGGTCGGCGTCTGCGCCCAGGTGGCGCCGTGGAACTACCCGATGATGATGGCCGTCTGGAAGTTCGCCCCGGCCCTCGCCGCCGGCAACACCGTGGTCCTCAAGCCCTCGGACACCACGCCGGCCTCCACCATCCTGATGGCCGAGATCATCGACTCGATCCTGCCCAAGGGCGTCTTCAACGTCGTCTGCGGCGACCGCGAGACCGGCAGGGCCATGGTCGAGCACCCCACCCCGGCGATGGCTTCCATCACGGGCTCCGTGCGCGCGGGCATGCAGGTCGCCGAGAGCGCCGCCAAGGACGTCAAGCGCGTCCACCTGGAGCTCGGCGGCAAGGCCCCGGTCGTGGTCTTCGAGGACGCGGACATCGCCAAGGCCGCCGAGGACATCGCGGTCGCGGGCTTCTTCAACGCCGGCCAGGACTGCACCGCGGCCACCCGCGTCATCGTCCACGAGTCGATCCACGACGAGTTCGTCGCGGCGCTCGCCAAGAACGCGGCGGACACCAAGACCGGGCAGCCGGACGACGAGGACGTGCTCTACGGCCCGCTGAACAACCCGAACCAGCTGAAGCAGGTCGCCGGCTTCATCGAGCGCCTCCCCGCGCACGCCAAGGTCGAGGCGGGCGGCCACCAGGTCGGCGAGAAGGGCTACTTCTACGCCCCGACCGTGGTCTCGGGCCTCGAGCAGGACGACGAGATCATCCAGAACGAGGTCTTCGGACCCGTCATCACGGTCCAGTCCTTCACGGACGAGGGCCAGGCCCTGGAGTACGCGAACGGCGTCGAGTTCGCCCTCGCCTCCTCGGTGTGGACCAAGAACCACGGCCGCGCGATGCGGATGTCCAAGAACCTCGACTTCGGCTGCGTGTGGATCAACACCCACATCCCGCTCGTCGCCGAGATGCCCCACGGCGGATTCAAGAAGTCCGGCTACGGCAAGGACCTCTCCGCCTACGGCTTCGAGGACTACACCCGCATCAAGCACGTGATGACCTCGCTCGACGGCTGACCGGTCGCCGCACCGGGCGCACTGTTCAGGGCAAGGCCTTGAAGGGGCGGGCAGTAGACAACATGTCTATTGCCCGCCCCTTCGCGTTCGCCGAGGCTTTGCGCATGCCTGAACTCGCCTTCTCCCGCCGCGCGGCGATGCGCGGCCTCGGTGCCGCGGGCCTGCTGGCCGCCCTCACCGGCTGTGGCGTCCCCGCCGCCTACGTCCCCGAGACCCGGCGGGAGGGCCGGGACCGCTCGGAGCACGACCGACGCGTCTCCTTCTCCAACTGGCCGCTCTACATCGACACGGACGACGAGGACGAGAGCCGGCGGCCGACGCTGGACGCCTTCTCGGAGAAGACCGGCATCGAGGTCCGGTACACCGAGGAGATCAACGACAACGACGAGTTCTTCGGCAAGGTCAGCCCGGCGCTGATGAACCACCAGGAGACCGGCCACGACGTGCTCGTGGTCAGCGACTGGATGGCCGCCCGCTTCGTCCACCTGGGCTGGGCCCAGAAGATGGACCGCTCGACGCAGGGCAACGTCGCGAAGTACCTGGACCCCCAGCTGCGCTCCCCGGCCTTCGACGAGGGCCGGCTGCACACCGTGCCCTGGCAGTCCGGGATCACCGGCATCGCCTACAACCGCAAGGCGCTCGGCCGGGAGATCAGGTCGGTCGAGGACCTGTGGCAGCCGGACCTGGCCGGCAAGGTCACGCTGTTCTCCGGGCTCGACGAGTCCTTCTCCCTGCTGATGCAGGGCGAGGGCGTCGACGTCACCCGGTGGACCGAGTCCGACTTCCACCGGATGTGCGACCGGGTGGAGAGCATGGTGAAGAAGAAGCACATCCGCCGCTTCACCGGCAACGACTACACCTCCGATCTCAGCAAGGGCGACGTCCTGGCCTGCCAGGCCTACTCCGGGGACGTGATCCAGCTGCAGGCCGACAACCCCGACATCGAGTTCGTGGTCCCCGAGGAGGGGGCCGAACTCTGGGCGGAGAGCCTGCTCATCCCCAACCTCGCCCGGCACAAGGCCAACGCGGAGGCCCTGGTCGACTACTACTACGACCCCGCCGTGGCCGCGGAGCTCGCCGCTTCCGTCAACTACGTCTGCCCGGTCCCCGCCGCCCGCGAGGTGCTGGCCGCCTCCGACGACAAGGAGACCGCCGAACTGGCCGAGAACCCGCTGATCTTCCCCGACGAGGAGATGCGCAAGCGGCTCGTCGTGTCCCGCGACATCTCCTCCGCCGAGCGGGCGCCCTTCGCCAAGCGCTGGAACGCCCTCGTCGGTCTGTGAGGAGCGGGCGCCCGGTCACGGTCCGACCACGGAACTGAACGTGTTCAGAGATTGTGCTGAACATGTTCAGAAACCTGGGTAGGCTTCCTTCCATGAGTGAGAGAAGCGCCCTTGAGCGGCGGATCCGTGCCTGGTTGACCCTGTTCCTCGTCTGCCTGGTGCTCAGCGGACTCACGGCCTTCCCCCTGGTCAGTGAACTCCACTGGGCCAATGCCCTGATGGACAACGAGTGGCTGCGGCGGGTCGGCGACGGACTGGACGAGGCGGATTCCCGGTACCCCTTCCTCCTCTACGGCACCGACTGGCTCGCCTTCGCCCACCTGGTGATCGCCGTCTTCTTCTACGGGGTCCACCGCGACCCGGTCCGCAACGTCTGGATCGTGGACGCCGGCATGATCGCCTGCGGCGGCATCATCCCGCTGGCCCTGATCTGCGGCCCCATCCGGGGCATCCCCTTCTGGTGGTCGGTGATCGACATGTCCTTCGGCGTCTTCGGGGTGCTTCCCCTGCTGGTCCTGCGCCGCATGATCAAGCGTCTGGAGGCCCTGGCGACGGACGCCGGCCCGGCCCCGGCCCCCGTGCCCGCCCCGGCGGCCGCCACCGCGCCCGCCGCGGGCCGATCCGCCCGCTGAACAGGGCGAGGTGAACGGCTCCGGATCGGCCGTGGTCGAGATGATGTCGTCCGCCGCCCACCGGTCCGAGGAGTTCCACTCGGTCACGTCCCGCAGCCCTGTCGAGCCGTCGGCGCCCGCCACCGCCTGGTAGCCGTGGTTGTGGGGACCCGGGGCGCGGGTCTGGAAACGGCCCGGGAACGAGGTGTCCCGCAGACCCAGCGGCTTCAGGACGCGCGCCCCGACGGCCTCGGATGTCCAGGAGCGCCACGTCGGGCCGCAGCGCGTGCACCGCCGCCACCGCCGCCGCGCCGTCCCCCGCCTCCGCCCCAGGTCCTGCCGCCGCGGACCGGCCCGCCGGATCCGGGCTCCGAGCCCCCCCCGGGCCCGTGTCACCGGCCGAGCTCGGCCCGTACGGCTTGCAGCGCCTCCATCCGGTTCGTGGTGATCGAGTCGACCCCGGCCCTGATCAGCCCGCGCAGGGACCGCTTGGTGTCCGGGGTCCAGGCGGACACCAGCAGGCCGTCGCGGTGCAGGGCGTCCACGAGCTCCCGGCCGAGCAGCCCGAAGCGGTAGTTGAGGAAGCTCGGGGCCACCGCGTCGATCAGCACCCGGCGCGGCGGTGAGAGCGTGGTCCAGGTCAGCGCGATCTCGGCGCCCGGATCGGCGGCGCGCACCGCCAGCATGGTGTCCGGGCCCGCGCAGTAGTACGTGCGCTCGCGCGCCCCGCACTCGCGGACCTGGCCGACGACGGTCCGCACGGACTCGGCCGACGCACCCGGCAGGTCGAGCATGACCCGGCCTCCGCCGGCCGCCGTCAGGGCGTCGCGCAGGGTGGGGACCTGGCCGCCCGTCAGCTCCTCGAGCTGGGGCGCCGTGACGGCGTCGAGCCGGACGTCGTGGCCCCACAGCCGCCGCAGGTCCTCGTCGTGGAGCAGGACGGGGACCCCGTCGCGGGTCATCCGCACGTCGATCTCCACCGCGTCCGCCCCGCGGGCGAACGCGGAGCGGATCGAGGGGAGGGTGTTCTCTCGGACGCGGTAGGGATCCCCGCGGTGGCCTACGGCAGTCAAGGTGCGCATGCGCCCATTCTGCGCAGGCGTCAGGGGGCCAGCCAGGCGGTGGTGTACGTGTCGATCTCGGCGGCGAGCTTCGCCTTGCCCGCCGGGTCCAGGAACGAGGCCTCCACGGCGTTCTTCGCGAGCTGCGCGAGGCCGAGCTCGTCGAGGTCCAGCAGCCGGGCGGCCACCGCGTACTCGTTGTTGAGGTCCGAGCCGAACATCGGCGGGTCGTCGCTGTTGATGGTGACGAGGACGCCGGCCGCCACCATCTCCTTGACCGGGTGCAGGTCGAGGTCGGTGACCGCGCGGGTGGCGATGTTGGAGGTCGGGCAGACCTCCAGCGCGATGCGGTGCTCGGCGAGGTAGGCGAGCAGCTCGGGGTCCTGCGTGGCGCTGGTGCCGTGGCCGATGCGCTCGGCGCCCAGCTCGCGGATGGCGTCCCAGATGCTCTCCGGGCCGGTGGTCTCGCCGGAGTGCGGCACGCTGTGGAGACCGGCGGCGCGGGCCGCGTCGAAGTACGGCTTGAACTGCGGGCGCGGTACACCGATCTCGGGGCCGCCGAGGCCGAAGGAGACCAGGCCCGCGGGGCGCAGGTCGACGGCGAGGCGCAGGGTCTCGGCGGCGGCGTCCAGGCCGGCTTCGCCGGGGATGTCGAAGCACCAGCGCAGGATGACGCCGAGCTCGGTCTCGGCGGCCTCGCGGGCGTCCTCGATGGCGGCCATGAAGGCCTTCTCGTCGATGCCGCGACGGGTGGAGGAGTACGGGGTGATGGTCAGCTCGGCGTACCGGATGTTCTGCCGGGCCATGTCGCGGGCGACCTCGAAGGTGAGGTGGCGTACGTCGTCGGGGGTGCGGACCAGGTCGACGACGGAGAGGTAGACGTCGATGAAGTGCCCGAAGTCGGTGAAGGTGAAGTAGTCGGCGAGGGCCTCCGGGTCCGTCGGCACCTTGGAGTCGGGATGCCGGGAGGCGAGTTCGGCGACGATGCGGGGCGAGGCCGAACCGACGTGGTGGACGTGCAGTTCGGCCTTGGGCAGCCCCGCGATGAAGGGGTGCAGGTCGGGCATGAGGGTGCCTCCGGAAGGGCGCGGTGCGGACGGAACGGCCTTCATCGTAGGCAGGACCGGGAGTGTCCGAGGCAACGCATAGCATGGCTGTACGAGAGGGGGGCGCCTTATGACCGAACAGAGCCCCGAGCCGCGAGACCCGTGGGCGCCGCCGGAGCGGCCCGCGGTCGATCTGGGCAAGCAGCAGGGCACGCCGGGCGTATCGGGGGTCCACGACCAGCCGACGGTCGCGGGCATGCCGGGTGCGCCCGCGGACACGGCGATATCCGGCCAACCGCCCGCGTCTTCGCCCGCGTCGGCTCCCGCGCCCCAGCCGGGCCCGCCGCCCGCCTACGGGTACCCGGCCCAGCCGGCCCCCGACGGCTACGGTTACCCGGCGCCGCAGGCCCCCGCGGGCTACGGGTACCCCGCGCAGCCGCCGGCCCCGCAGGCGGGGTACGCCGGTTACCCGGCCTACCCCGGGTACCAGGGCCTCCCCGGATATCCGTACGCGCCCAAGAGCAACGGCTTCGGGGTCACCGCGCTCGTGCTCGGGATCATCGCCGTGATCAGCTGCTACGGCGGCATCCTGTTCGGGATACCCGCCGTCATCTTCGGTGTGCTGGGCCGCGGCAAGGCCAAGCGCGGTGAGGCCGACAACGACGGGATGGCGCTGGCCGGTGTCATCACGGGCGCGGTCGGCATCGTGGTGAGCTGCGTGTTCATCGCGATCGCCGTCTTCGCCCTCATGCTCGACGAGGGCGGTTCCGACTACGACTCGGACTACTCGACTCCGTACGAGAACACCAAGGTCGTCTACCGGGGCTGAGCCGCCGGCCCCTTACGGGCAGCGCGGGGGGCCGGGCCGGAGCATCACGCTCCGGCCCGGCCCCGTTCCCCGGGTGTGCCCCCGCCCCCCTGTGGTCGCCGGACGATCCGGATCCGGGTCACGCCCCTGCGCGCAGCCGCTCCCGGGCCTCCATCAGGGCGAAGCCCAGCAGGTTCAGCCCGCGCCAGCGCGCCGGGTCCAGCGCGCGCTCGTCGTCGGCCGCGAGGCCTATGCCCCAGATCCGGTCCATCGGGCTGGCCTCCACCAGCACCCGGTCCCCGGTGCTCAGCAGGTACGACTTCAGGGCCGGGCCGGAGCCGAACTTGTGCACGCTGCCCTCCACCACCAGCGCGAACCGCTCCCGCTGCCACACGGCGTCGTCGAAGCCGCGCACCAGCCGTCCGGCCTTCTTCGCCTCGGCGGGGGTCGTCGCCCCCAGTGCCGCCCGCTCGGCCTCGGCGTCGCCGAAGAGCCGGGCCTTTCCGGCCATCATCCAGTGCTCGGCGGTGGCGTACCTCACGTCACCCACGGTGAACTCGGACGGCCACCACTGGCTGAGACAGCTCGGCCCGAGGCTCCCGTCGGGCCGCGGGCGGTGTCCCCAGAACGGCAGGAACTTCACCCGCTCACCCCGGCTGACCTGCCCGATCAGTTCCTCGATCATCTCCATGCACGCGAGTCTGACAGGAGCCACGGACACTTCGTACGGGATTTCGGGCGCGCCTCGACACATGGTCGACCGATTCCGTCGCGTAATCAAAAGGCAACAACGGAATCACTTGGCCGAGGGGTCTCCCTCTGTCAGGATCGGCACTCAATTCGAGCTGCTGCTCGAACTGTAGCTACGGAGAGCGTGAGAGCGTGATGGGCAACCGCTTCCAGGTCAAGGTCCAGGTCAAGGAGTGCTTCGCCGCGGGCGCGCAGTACATCGACGGGCAGCTGAGGCCCGGCACCTCGGGCCGGTCACACACCGTGATCGATCCCGCGACGGGTGAGGAGGTGCTCACCTACGAGCTGGCCTCTCCCGCGGACGTGGACGCGGCCGTCGCCGCCGCCAAGCGGGCCTTCCCCGGCTGGTCCGGCGCCACCCCCGGCGAGCGCTCGGAGGCGCTGCACCGGCTGGCGGCCGTGCTGGCGGAGCGGGCCGGGGAGTTCGCGGCCGCCGAGTCCCTCCAGTGCGGCAAGCCGGTCAGGCTGTCGACGGAGTTCGACGTGCCGGGGACGGTCGACAACACCGCGTTCTTCGCGGGAGCCGCACGCCACCTCCAGGGGCAGGCCGCCGCCGAGTACTCCGGGGACCACACCTCGTACGTGCGCCGGGAGGCGATCGGGGTCGTGGGCTCCATCGCACCCTGGAACTATCCGCTGCAGATGGCCGCCTGGAAGATCCTCCCTGCGATCGCGGCGGGCAACACCATCGTCCTCAAGCCCGCGGAGCTCACCCCGCTGACCTCCCTGATGTTCGCCCAGGCGGCCAAGGAGGCGGGCCTGCCCGACGGCGTGGTCAACATCGTCACCGGAGCCGGCCGGGACGCGGGCGAGCACCTGGTCGGCCACCCGGACGTGGTGATGACCTCCTTCACCGGTTCCACCGCCGTCGGCAAGCGGGTCGCCGAGATCGCCACGGCCACCGTCAAGCGGCTGCACCTGGAGCTCGGCGGCAAGGCCCCCTTCCTGGTCTTCGACGACGCCGACCTGGAGGCCGCCGCGCACGGGGCCGTAGCCGCCTCCCTCATCAACACCGGGCAGGACTGCACGGCCGCCACCCGCGCCTACGTCCAGCGCCCGCTGCACGACGCGTTCGTCGCCCGGGTCGCCGAGCTGATGGGAGGCGTCCGCGTCGGAGACCCCTTCGACCCGGACACCGACCTCGGCCCGCTGGTCTCGCACGCCCAGCGCGACCGGGTCGCCGGTTTCGTCGAGCGCGCCCGCGCGTACGCCACCGTCGTCACCGGCGGCGAGATCCCCGCGGGGGACCTCGCGGACGGCGCGTACTACCGGCCGACCCTGATCACCGGCGCCGCCCAGGACAGCGAGGTGGTCCAGTCCGAGATCTTCGGCCCGGTCCTCGTCGTCCTGCCCTTCGACACCGACGACGAGGGCATCGCGCTGGCCAACGACACCCCGTACGGCCTCGCCGCCTCCGCCTGGAGCCGGGACGTCTACCGGGCGAACCGCGCCACCCGCGAACTCAAGGCGGGCTGCGTCTGGGTCAACGACCACATCCCGATCATCAGCGAGATGCCGCACGGGGGCTACAAGGCCAGCGGCTTCGGAAAGGACATGAGCACGTACTCCTTCGAGGAGTACACGCAGGTCAAGCACGTGATGTACGACAACACCGCGGTGGCCGCGAAGGACTGGCACCGCACGATCTTCGGGGACCGCACCTAATCCTTCGCGGCTGCCGCCGCGGGGCATCCGCCGCCCGACCAGCGGCCCGCACCCATCCCGAAAGGGCACCTCCCATGGAGCAGTTCGAGCCCGACCGCCTCTCGGCGGCGCAACTCGCCGCGATACGACGCAGTGTCGACAGCGGGCGCGGCGCCCTCACCCGCCGTTCGCTGCTGCGCGCCTCCGGAGTCGGAGCGCTCACCCTCGGCGGTCTGTCCGCCGTCGCCGGATGCGGCATCCCGCCCGCCAAGCGCGAGGGCGAGGCGGCCACGGCCTCCGACGACCACTCGGAGCAGGAGAAGGAGCTCAACTTCTCCAACTGGACCGAGTACATGGACACCAGTGAGGACGAGAAGTCCCGTCCCACGCTGGAGGAGTTCACCCAGCGGACCGGGATCAAGGTCAAGTACACCGAGGACATCAACGACAACGTCGAGTTCTTCGGCAAGATCCGTCCCCAGCTCGCGGCCGGCCAGGACACCGGCCGCGACCTGATCGTGGTCACCGACTGGCTCGCCTCGCGCATCATCCGCCTGGGCTGGGCGCAGAAGCTGGACGCGGCCCGCCTCCCGCACGCCTACGCCAACCTGATCCCGCAGTTCCGCAACCCCGACTGGGACCCGGGCCGCGCGCACAGCTACCCGTGGACCGGCATCGACACCGTCATCGCCTACAACACCAAGGCCACCGGCGGCAAGAAGGTCGACTCCGTCACGCAACTGCTCGACGACCCCTCCCTCAAGGGCCGTGTCGGCTTCCTCACCGAGATGCGCGACAGCGTCGGGATGACGCTCCTGGACCAGGGCAAGGACCCGGCGAACTTCACCGACGCCGATTACGACGCGGCGATCGGGCGGCTCCAGAAGGGCGTGGACAAGAAGCAGATCCGCCGCTTCACCGGCAACGACTACACCGCGGACCTCGACAAGGGCGACCTCGCCGCCTGCCTGGCCTGGGCGGGCGACGTCATCCAGCTCCAGGCCGGCAACCCGGACATCCAGTACGCGATCCCGGCGGCCGGCTACATCACCTCGAGCGACAACCTCCTGGTCCCCGTGAAGGCCCGGCACAAGGCCAACGCGGAGAAGCTCATCGACTACTACTACGAGCCGGCGGTGGCGGCCCAGCTGGCCGCGTTCATCAGCTACGTCTGCCCCGTCGAGGGCGTCAAGGACGAGCTGGCCAAGATCGACCCGGCGCTCGCGGACAACGTCCTGATCGTCCCGGACAAGGAGATGGCCGCCAAGTCGCACGCCTTCCGCTCCCTCACCAGCGAGGAAGAGACGGCGTACGAGGAGAAGTTCGCCAAGCTCATCGGAGCCTGAGGGATCCCGCCGCCACCACCGGCATCCCCACCGGCACCTGCCCCTTCCACGACACCACCACCGAAGGCCCAGGCCCATGACTGACAAGACCGCGAGCGGCGACGTCCGACTCGCCGGGATCAGCAAGCACTACGGTTCCTTCACCGCAGTGCAGCCGCTGGATCTCACCATCCCCCAGGGGTCCTTCTTCGCCCTGCTCGGCGCGTCCGGCTGCGGGAAGACCACCACCCTGCGCATGATCGCCGGCCTGGAGGAGCCCTCGACCGGCACCGTGAGCCTCGGCGACCGCGAGGTCACCCACCTGCCGCCGTACAAGCGGCCGGTCAACACGGTCTTCCAGAGCTACGCGCTCTTCCCGCACCTCGACGTCAGCGAGAACATCGCCTTCGGGCTGCGCCGCCGCGGCATCAAGTCCGTCAAGAAGCAGGTCGACGACATGCTGGAACTGGTCCAGCTCGGCCAGTTCGCCGGGCGCAAGCCGCACCAGCTCTCCGGCGGCCAGCAGCAGCGCGTCGCCGTGGCCCGCGCGCTCATCAACCACCCGCAGGTCCTCCTCCTCGACGAGCCGCTCGGCGCCCTCGACCTCAAGCTGCGCCGGCAGATGCAGCTGGAGCTGAAGAGGATCCAGACCGAGGTCGGCATCACCTTCGTGCACGTCACGCACGACCAGGAGGAGGCCATGACCATGGCCGACACGGTCGCGGTGATGAACGGCGGCCGGGTCGAGCAGCTCGGCGCCCCCGCCGAGCTGTACGAGAACCCGAAGACGACCTTCGTGGCGAACTTCCTCGGCACCTCCAACCTCATCGAGGCCGAGGTCCTGGAGGCCGGTCCGGCCGACGTCGTGGTCGGCTCGGCGGGCACGAAGCTCCGCGTCCCGGCGGCGCGGTGTTCGACCGCCCCCCGCGCCGGCGGGAAGCTGCTGGTCGGGGTACGCCCGGAGAAGATATCCCTGGTCCACGCGGACGAGGCGGAGACCATAGCGGCCGGCCGCAACAGGATCGCGGGCAGGATCGCCGAGTCCTCCTTCATCGGCGTCTCCACCCAGTTCGTCATCGACAGCCCGGTCTGCTCCGAGCTGGAGGTGTACGTCCAGAACATCGAGCGCGACGCCCGCCTGGTCCCCGGCGCCGAGGTGATCCTGCACTGGAACCCGGCCCACACCTTCGGCCTCGACGCCGACCAGGACATCGACGCGGGCATCGAGACGGTCGAGGAGGGCGCATGACCGCCCCCGCCGTGCTGCCGCAGGCCGCGGTCGGCGACGGGCCCCCGGTCCACAAGCCGTCCCTGAGGAAGCGCCTGGTCCCGTACTGGCTGCTGCTCCCGGGCATCCTGTGGCTGTTCGTCTTCTTCGTGCTGCCGATGATCTACCAGGCCTCGACCTCGGTGCAGACCGGCTCCCTCGAAGAGGGCTTCCAGGTCACCTGGCACTTCCAGACCTACTGGGACGCCTTCACCGACTACTACCCGCAGTTCCTGCGCTCCCTCCTCTACGCGGCCACCGCGACCGCGCTGTGCCTGCTGCTGGGCTATCCGCTGGCCTACCTGATCGCCTTCAAGGCCGGACGCTGGCGCAACCTCCTGCTGGTGCTGGTCATCGCCCCGTTCTTCACCAGCTTCCTGATCCGCACCCTCGCCTGGAAGACGATCCTGGCCGACGGCGGCCCCGTGGTCGGCGTGCTCAACTCGATCGGCTTCCTGGACGTCACCAGCTGGCTCGGCATGACCGAGGGCGACCGTGTCCTCGCCACGCCGCTCGCGGTCGTCTGCGGTCTGACGTACAACTTCCTCCCCTTCATGATCCTGCCGCTGTACACCTCCCTGGAGCGCATCGACACCCGCCTCCACGAGGCGGCCGGGGACCTGTACGCCCGCCCCGCCACGGTCTTCCGCAAGGTGACCTTCCCGCTGTCCATGCCGGGGGTGGTCTCCGGGACCCTGCTCACCTTCATCCCGGCGAGCGGCGACTACGTCAACGCCGAGCTGCTCGGCTCCACGGACACCCGGATGATCGGCAACGTCATCCAGTCGCAGTACCTGCGCATCCTCGACTACCCGACGGCGGCCGCGCTGTCCTTCATCCTCATGGCCATCGTGCTCGTCATGGTCACCATCTACATCCGCCGAGCGGGGACGGAGGACCTGGTCTGATGAAGAACGCCACCACCTGGCTGCGCCGCAATCTGGTCGTGATCGCGGGCCTCGGCACGCTCGCCTACCTGATCCTGCCGAACGTCGTCGTCACGGTCTTCTCCTTCAACAACCCCGCCGGACGCTTCAACTACGCCTGGCAGGAGTTCTCCCTCGACGCGTGGAAGGATCCGTGCGGGGTCGCCGACATGTGCGCCTCCCTCTCGCTCTCCCTCCAGATCGCCCTGTGGGCCACCATCGGCGCGACCGTGCTGGGCACCGCGATCGCCTTCGCGATGGTCCGCTACCGCTTCCGGGGACGCGGCGCGGTCAACTCGCTGATCTTCCTTCCGATGGCCATGCCCGAGATCGTGATGGCCGCCTCGCTGCTCGCCCTCTTCCTCAACATGGGCGTCCAGCTGGGCTTCTGGACGATCCTGATCGCCCACGTCATGTTCTGCCTCAGCTTCGTCGTCGCCGCCGTCAAGGCCCGCGTCCTGTCCATGGACCCCCGGCTGGAGGAAGCCGCCCGCGACCTCTACGCCGGTCCCGTGCAGACCTTCCTGCGGGTGACCCTGCCGATCGCGGCCCCCGGGATCGCGGCGGGCGCGCTGCTCTCCTTCGCGCTCTCGTTCGACGACTTCATCATCACCAACTTCAACTCGGGCAACACCGTCACCTTCCCCATGTTCGTCTGGGGATCGGCCCAGCGCGGTACGCCTGTACAGATCAACGTCATCGGCACGGCGATGTTCGTCATCGCGGTGCTGGTGGTCCTCGCCGGCCAGATGGTCGGCAACCGCCGCAAGAAAGCACAGCCCAAGTAACACAGGGCAGCACCCGTAGGGAGTTGGAAGACATGGCCCCAGACGCCATGCGCACCGCTGCACGATCCCTTTCCGACGCGAAGCCGGTCTCGTACTGGCTGGACGACCCCGGCAAGCCGGCCGCCGAGCCCGCCCTCACCGGGGACGAGCACTGCGACCTGCTCGTCATCGGCGGCGGCTACAGCGGCTTGTGGACCGCGCTGATCGCCAAGGAGCGGGACCCCGCCCGGGACGTCGTACTGATCGAGGGGCACGAGGTGGGCTGGGCCGCCTCGGGCCGCAACGGCGGCTTCTGCGCCGCCTCCCTCACCCACGGCCTGGGCAACGGGCTGGCCCGCTGGCCGGACGAGCTGGCCACGCTGGAGGAGCTCGGCGCCCGCAACCTCGACGCCATCGAGGCCGCCGTCGCCCGCTACGGCATCGACTGCGACTTCGAACGCAGCGGCGAGATCGACGTGGCCACCGAGCCGCACCAGGTCGAGGAGTTGCGCGAGCTCCACGAGGAGGCCCAGAAGCTGGGCCTCGCGGGCGGCTCCGAATGGCTGGACCGCGAAGCCCTGCGCGCCGAGGTCGACTCCCCGACCTTCCTCGGCGGGATCTGGGACCGCGACGGCGTCGCCATGCTCAACCCGGCGAAGCTCGCCTGGGGCCTGAAGCGGGCCTGCAAGGACCTCGGCGTGCGGGTCTACGAGAACACGCGCGGCCTGGACCTGGCCGGCTCCGGGGCCGGGATGGCCGTGCGCACCCCCTACGGGCGGGTCTTCGCCCGCCGGGTGGCCCTCGGCACCAACATCTTCCCGTCGCTGGTCAAGCGGGTGCGCCCGCTCACCGTCCCGGTCTACGACTACGCCCTGATGACCGAGCGGCTCTCCGAGGAGCAGCTGGAGTCGATCGGCTGGAGGAACCGGCAGGGACTCGGCGACAGCGCCAACCAGTTCCACTACTTCCGGATCACCCCCGACCGGCGGATCCTGTGGGGCGGCTACGACGCCATCTACCCGTACGGAGGCAAGCTCGACCCCGCGCACGACCACCGGCCCGAGACCTACCTCAAGCTCGCCGAGCAGTTCTTCACCTGCTTCCCGCAGCTGGAAGGGGTGAAGTTCAGCCACGCCTGGGGCGGGGCGATCGACACCTGCTCCCGCTTCTCGGCGTTCTTCGGCACCGCGCACAAGGGGAAGGTGGCCTACGCGGCCGGCTTCACCGGACTCGGCGTCGGCGCCACCCGCTTCGGCGCCGAGGTGATGCTGGACCTCCTGGCGGGGGAGCGGACCGAGCGCACGGAGCTGGAGATGGTCCGCTCCAAGCCGATGCCGTTCCCGCCGGAGCCCTTCGCCTGGACCGGAATCACCCTCACCAAGTGGTCGCTGGCGCGGGCGGACCGCCTGGGCGGTCACCGGAACCTGTGGCTCAAGGCGCTGGACCGGCTCGGCCTCGGCTTCGACAGCTGACGCCGGACGGCGTCGCGGCCGCCCTCCGCACCGGCCCGTGACGCCCGTGGGCCGACCGGTCACGAGGCGCCCGTCCGCGGCGCACGCGCCCCTCGCCCTGTGACCCGGTTCACTGCCATGGAGTAACGAAACCCGCGTCATACCCGAGCCCGGCCCCGCTCTCTGCGGTGGAGAACCCTTCACCGCGCACAGAGAGAACGGAGGCCGGGCGATGGCGATCCCTGGGGACGAAGCGGCCGTGCAATGGCTGGTCTCGGCGGCACCCGACCCGCAGGCCTGCCGGTGGGAGTGGGAGCGCAACCCCCTCGGGGTCGCCCTGCTGCCCGCCGGCCGGCGCTGGGACGTACTGATCCTGCCGGGCGACCTGGGGCAGACCGCCCTCGGTGTGCTCGGCCTCCTGACGGACCTGCCCGGCCCGGTGCTCGCCGATTTCGGTGACACCCGGCTGGGCTTCTTCGTCCCCCCGGGCACGGCCTCCCGCTGGATCGGGACGGGCGTCCGGGGAGCCGGGCACGGGACCTGGATCGTGGTCCCGTATCCCGGCCGGGCCACGGGCGGGGTGCGCTGGCTGGTGGTCCCCGACGGGCGGGGCACGCTCACCGATCCGGTGCTGCTGGAGCTCGCGATGCACGAGGCGGCGGCGCGCGCCCTGAGCCGGAGGGGCGGGAAGTCTTGACAAGCGGATTGGTCTGGACCATCTTGGGCGCGCCCCCTCCACCACCTGTGGCCTGGCTCCATCCCCCCATGCACCGGAGGCAGTTGTGCGCGCAACAAGAGGCGCCGTCAGAAGAACGGCCCTGTCCCTCCTTACCGCCGCCGCCCTCGCGGCGGCCGGCCTCCTCGCCACCGGCCCGTCGGCGGCGGCGGCCGACGCCGACCTCGTCCGCAACGGCGGCTTCGAAACCGGGCTCGACGGCTGGAGCTGCTCGGCCGCCGGCGGATCCGTCGTCAGCACCCCGACCCACGCGGGGAGTTCCGCCCTCAAGGGCACTCCGGCCGGGCAGGACAACGCCCGCTGCTCCCAGACCGTCACCGTCAAGCCCGACTCCGCCTACACCCTGACCGCCTGGGTGCAGGGCGCGTACGTCTACCTCGGCGCCACCGGCACCGGGACCACGGACGTGCAGACCTGGGCCCAGACGCCGGGTGCGTGGAAGCAGCTGAGCACGAGCTTCCGTACCGGAGCGGCCACCACCTCGGTGACCGTGTACACCCAGGGCTGGTACGGCCAGCCGCCGCACTTCACCGACGACGTCACCCTCGTCGGTCCCGACCCCGGCGGCTCCGGACCCGGGCAGCCCCAGCCCCCGGCGGCCCCCACCGGCCTGACGGCCTCGGCGGCCTCCCCGACCTCCGTCGGCCTGAGCTGGACGGCGGCGGCCGGCGCCACCTCGTACAAGGTCTACCGGGACGGCGCCGCCCCGACGTCCGTCAACGGCACTTCGGCGACCGTCACCGGCCTCACCGCCTCCACCGCCTACTCCTTCCAGGTCAGCGCGGTCAACGCGGCAGGCGAATCCCCGAAGAGCACCGCCGCCGCGGTGACCACGCCGGGCGGCGGCAACCCGGGCAACCCCGGGCTGCCCGCGCACGCCCTCGTCGGCTACCTGCACGCCAGCTTCGCCAACGGCTCCGGCTACGTCCGGATGGCCGACGTGCCCGCCTCGTGGGACGTCATCAACCTGGCCTTCGGCGAACCGACTTCCGTGACCTCGGGCGACATCCGCTTCCAGCTCTGCCCGGTGAGTGAATGCCCGAACGTCGAATCGGCCGCGGAGTTCAAGGCGGCCGTCAAGGCCAAGCAGGCCGCGGGCAAGAAGGTTCTGATCTCCATCGGAGGTCAGAACGGACAGGTCCAACTGGGCACCACGGCCGCCCGTGACACCTTCGTCTCCTCCGTCAGCAAGATCATCGACGAGTACGGGCTCAACGGCCTCGACATCGACTTCGAAGGCCACTCCCTCTCGCTGGCCACCGGGGACACCGACTTCCGGGCCCCCACCACCCCGGTGATCGTCAACCTGATCTCCGCCGTCAAGACCCTCAAGGCCAGGTACGGACCGGACTTCGTCCTGACCATGGCCCCCGAGACCTTCTTCGTCCAGCTCGGCTACCAGTACTACGGCTCCGGCCCCTGGGGCGGCCAGGACCCACGAGCGGGCGCCTACCTCCCGGTCATCCACGCCCTGCGCGACGACCTCACCCTGCTCCACGTCCAGGACTACAACTCGGGCTCGATCATGGGCATCGACAACCAGTACCACTCCATGGGCGGCGCCGACTTCCACATCGCCATGACCGACATGCTGCTCACCGGCTTCCCCGTCGCGGGCAACACCTCCCGCGTCTTCCCGCCGCTGCGCCCGGAACAGGTCGCCATCGGCCTCCCGGCCACCACCAACGCGGGCAACGGGCACACGTCCCCCGCGGAGGTGAACAGGGCGCTGGACTGCCTGACGAAGCACACCGACTGCGGCTCCTACCAGACGCACGGCACCTGGCCCGCGCTGCGCGGCCTGATGACCTGGTCGGTCAACTGGGACCGCTTCGGCGGCTGGGAGTTCTCGAAGAACTTCGACGCCTACTTCGGCGGCTGACGGGCCCGGTCCGCCACCGCCAGCGCGTCCGCCCGTCCCCGGGGACCGCCGCGGCCGGACCGCCGTCCCCCGGGACCGCGGTCCGGCCCCGCGCCCGCTTCATCTCCGCGCTAGTCCCCGGAGCAGCCGAGGAAGCCCACGTGGGTCGGCTCGGAGCCGTCGGCTCCGGGTCCGTCCTCTCCGTACAGGAGGACGTACAGGCCGCCCCAGTGCGGGAAGTCCTCGCCCAGCAGGCTCTGTTCGTACTCCTCGTGGCTCATCGCCCGGCCGGCCGCGGCCACCAGCTCCTCGAACAGGCCGACCGTGGGCCGCCGATCGCCGAAGTGGTGCAGCAGGCGCTCGGGGGACAGCGGCCGCAAGGTGCCCTCCGCCTCGCCCCCGGAGCCGGTGGTGGCCACCGGGACGTCGAGGATCGTGTGCGTGCCGCCCGTGCCCATGAACTCGCCGTCCGCCCACAGGGCGGCCAGGTCCGGGTAGTCGCCGGTCTCGCCGAACTCCTCGACGAACACCCGCGCGTGCAGGGCGTCCAGCGATGCCTGCACGTCCCCCTCGTACGTCGTCACGTAGTCCCAGCCACTGGCACCCATGGCGCCCCCGCCCTTCGTTGGAGAAGAATCCCAAGATCGGCAGAATCCTAGGCGGAGGGTCCGACAGGCCGAGCGGCCAGCCTGCGGACGCCCAGCAGCAGCGGTGTGCACATCAGGAGGCTGGCCAGGACGTCCAGCGGCCAGTGGTAGCCGCGCAGGATCAGCCCCGTGGCCGTCAGGGCCGTGAGGACGGCGGCGAGGGGCAGGGGCCAGGGGCGCCGGGTGTACGGGCGCACCAGGAGGGCGGCGGCGCCGTAGGCCACGTACGCGGTGGCGGTGTGGCCCGAGGGGAAGTAGCCGGAGGCCCAGGGCTCCAGGGGGCCCGGCCGTGCGGTCCACTCCTTCAGCGGGACGACCAGGGCGGGCACCAGGGCCATGGCCAGCGCCGCGGCCGCGGCGCCGCGGCGGTCGCCGCGCCGGGCCGCGAGGACGACCGCGAGGACGAGGACCGGCAGGGCGACCGGGATGTTGCCGAGGTCGGAGAGGCGTTGGGTGACCGAGTCCGGGACGGTGCGGACCACGGCGCGGCTGAGGCCGGCGTCGGGGGTCAGCAGGGGGCCCGGCACCAGGACCTGCCAGGTGATCAGGGCGAAGAGCGCGGCGCAGAGGGCGCAGAGCGCGAAGAGGAGAGTGGCCGGCCGTCCCGGAACAGGGGGGGTGGTTCCGGGACGGCCGGCCGGACCGGGTTGCCGTGCGCCCCGGGGGGTTTGGGGCGTACGGCTGTCCGATCGGTGAGGAGTGTGCGCGAACGCATGCCCAGTGCGGCGCTGGGGAAGCCCGGTACTGGTGTCGCCCCCGGTTTCCCGGGAGCGGGGTGTCTCACTCATCTGCAGAAACCGTACGGCAGCGAAAGGGGGACCGACAGCAGGAAAACGCTCCCGCCATCGGCCCCCCACACGTTCTTCACAGTGTCCGACCGTTACCGCCGGTAGTGACCGAGGCCTGATCGAGTGTTCTGCCCGTACGTTCTACCAAGCCTGTCAGACGTTCGATCAGAGAGCCGCGAAAGCGGCCTCGATGACGTCCAGACCCTCGTTCAGCAGGTCCTCGCCGATGACGAGCGGCGGGAGGAAGCGGAGCACGTTGCCGTAGGTGCCGCAGGTGAGGACCAGCACGCCCTCGGCGTGGCAGGCCTTGGCGAGCGCGCCGGCGGCTTCCGGGTTCGGGGTCTTGGAAGCCGGGTCCTTCACGAGCTCGATCGCGATCATGGCGCCGCGGCCGCGGATGTCACCGATGATCTCGTACTTCTCCTGCATGGCCGTCAGGCGGGCCTTCATGACCGACTCGATCTTCTTCGCCGCGGCGTTGAGGTCGAGCTCCTTCATGGTCTCGATGGAGCCGAGCGCACCGGCGCAGGCCACCGGGTTGCCACCGTAGGTGCCGCCCAGCCCGCCGCCGTGGACGGAGTCCATCATCTCGGCGCGGCCGGTCACGGCGGCGAGCGGCAGGCCGCCCGCGATGCCCTTGGCGGTCGTGATCAGGTCGGGGACGACGCCCTCGTCCTCGCACGCGAACCACTGGCCGGTGCGGCAGAAGCCGGACTGGATCTCGTCGGCGACGAAGACGATGCCGTTGTCGTTGGCGAACTTCACGAGCGCCGGCAGGAAGCCCTTGGCCGGCTCGATGAAGCCGCCCTCGCCGAGGACCGGCTCGATGATGATCGCGGCGACGTTGTCGGCACCGATCTGCTTGGAGATCTGGTCGATCGCCTGGGCGGCGGCCTCGGGGCCGCAGTTCTCGGCGCCGGTGGGCCAGCGGTAGCCGTAGGCGACCGGGACGCGGTAGACCTCGGGGGCGAACGGCCCGAAGCCCTGCTTGTACGGCATGTTCTTCGAGGTCAGCGCCATCGTGAGGTTCGTACGGCCGTGGTAGCCGTGGTCGAAGACGACGACGGCCTGGCGCTTGGTGTACGAGCGCGCGATCTTCACGGCGTTCTCGACGGCCTCGGCGCCCGAGTTGAACAGGGCCGACTTCTTCGCGTGGTCGCCCGGGGTGAGCTCGGCGAGGGCCTCGCAGACCTCCACGTAACCCTCGTACGGGGTCACCATGAAACAGGTGTGGGTGAAGTCGGCGAGCTGCGCGGAGGCGCGGCGCACGACGGCCTCGGCGGAGGCGCCGACCGAGGTCACGGCGATGCCCGAGCCGAAGTCGATCATGCGGTTGCCGTCGACGTCCTCGATGATGCCGCCGCCCGCGCGGGCCGTGAAGACGGGAAGCACGGAGCCCACGCCGCCGGCCACCGTCGACAGGCGGCGGGCCTGCAGCTCCTGCGACTTGGGGCCGGGGATCGCGGTGACGATGCGGCGCTCCTGCGGGACAGCGGTCATAGGGGGCTCCTGGGGGTGTTTTCGGACGCACTTGTGTCTTTGTCCGCAGGCTAGGCCCGGGGGGCCCGGTCCTGCATGCTCCGTTCGGGAGTGGTGCCCGCGTGTCCTTGTCCGTGGCGGCCATAGGAAGGAATCCGCACGTGTCACGTGGATCATGACCGGGTTCGGGCCGCGGGGCGGCGCCGACCACTAGATTGGGCGCGCAGCACAGTGCGGTAACGGGCAGGGGGCAGGCGTTTCATGGACACCGACGGCACGCACGGCACGCACGAGAAGCGGGCTCCGCGCACCACCGGGCACGTCCCCCGGCCGGGGGGACCGCCGGCCCCTCCCCGCATGCCGCCGGCCCTCCCTCCGATGCCCTCGCACGCACCGCCCCCGGCCGCGGGCGCCCCTCCCCGCCCCGGGACGGCGCCGGCCGCGGGCGCCACGCTCGTGGACTGGCTGCGCGTTCCGCGCCCCGCCGCCGGTCCCGGCGTCTGGCGCCACGCCCACGTCCCGCCCGCGCCCCGGCCCGAGGTGGCCGACGCCTCCCTCCTCAAGCGGGTCGGGATCTCCCTCGTCCTCTGCTTCGTGCTCTGGCGGCTCTTCGTGGCCGGGTCGCTGCCCTTCGCCGGGGTGCCCCTCGACCTCTTCACCCCCGAGGACTGGTGGACCCACGGGCTGCGACGGGAACCGGTGGACCACCGGGGCCTGGCCGCGACCGAGCTCTACGAGCTGCTGGTCACCCTCGGGATGGTCTACGCGTTCGCGCAGGTCGGCGGCTGGCGGACCGCCTTCGACCGGCTGGTCGTCGCCCGCGGGCCCTGGTACCGGGCGCTGGGCGCCCTGATCGGCGCCCTGGTCCTGACCCTGCTCATCGTGAGCGAGACCCTGCCGGCCTACCCGCTCGCCTTCGCCCACCTGCCGTACGTGGAACTGGGCGGGGCGGCCAGTTCCGCCGTCACCTACCTCCTCTACGCGGTGATCTACCTCCCCGTCATCCTCTTCTTCGGACGGCTCGGCGACTGGGCCGGACTGGTCCACGGAGTCCTCACGGGCACGGGCGCGTCCACCGGCGCCGGCCCGGCCGCCGCCGGCCCGCTCCCGGGCGCTCCCGCGGGCCCCGAGGACCCCGCCGGCTGGCCGCAGCTGCGCGCCGCCGGTCTGGGGGAATCCGCCGACCGGCTGGCCGCCGAGGCCGCCGCCGGGCGCATGAACGACGTCGACCACGTGCGCATCCGGCGGGCCTGGGACTCCGTCCTGGTGGACCCCGCCCGCCGCACCGCCTTCGTCCAGGCCGTCCGGGACAAGGGCGCCGCCGCCTGCGGCCACCCCTCCGGAGCCCGCGACCTGCCCGTCCGCGCCGCCCGCCACGACCTCGCCGTCGGCCAGGTCCGCCTCGGCACGGTCACCGACGCCGAGCCCAACCCCCACGAGCGCCGTGGAACCGGGCTGGCCCTGGACCCGGGGGTGCTGGGCACCTCGATGCTCGCCGTCGGACCCTCGGGAGCGGGCAAGACCGGCCGCCTGGTCCGGCCCGTCGTCGAGTCGCTGATGCTCCAGGCCCTCGCCGGCGAGGCCGCCGTGATCGCCGTCGCCGCCGCCGGAGCGCCGCTCGGACCCGACGAGGCCTACGACATCGTCGTACGCCCCGGCGACCCGTCGTCCGTCCACGACCTCGACCTCTACGGCGGCGCCACCGACCCCGACGAGGCGGCCTCCCTCCTCGCCGAGGCCTTCGTGGGCGATGTGCCCGGCCTGGACGTACGCCGCGCCGCGACCGCCCTCGCCCAGCTGATCGGCCCCTTCCGGGCCGCCTACGGCCGCTTCCCCACCGTGCCCGAACTGCGCGAACTCCTCGACGGACTGCCCGCCGCGCTCGGCACGCTGCGCCAGGCGCTGGAGAACGCCGGCCGCCAGGCCATGCTGCGGGAGCTCGACGCCCGGACCCGGCAGCACGGGGTCCACGGCGACCCCGGCCCCGTCCTCGCCGACCGCGTCGCACTCCTCGACCGGCCCGCCTTCCACGGCTTCTTCGACACCACCGGCGCCGGGCGGCCCTTCTCCCCGCGCGCCCTCGAACACCCCATCCGGGTCCGCGTGGACCTCCCCGAGCGCGGCCACGCCGACGCCTCCCGGCTGCTGGCCCGGCTGCTGCTCGCCCAGTTCAACGCCTCGGTCGCGGCGCGCACCGACCGCTCGCTCTTCGCCTTCCTGGCCTTCGACGACGCCTCGCGGACCCTCACGCCCGAGGCCGTGCGCGGGGTGCAGCGGCTCCGCTCGGCGAACGCGGGGGTCCTGCTCGCGCTGCGCACCCTCGACGACGTACCGGAACCGCTGCGCACCCCGCTGCTCGGGGCCGTCGGCTGCCGGGTGGCCTTCTCCGGGGTGACCACCTGGGACGGCAAGTGGTTCGCCGACGCCTGGGGCACCGAGCTGGTCGAGACGCGGGACGTCACGAGCCGGACCGTCTACGCCGAGCGGCCCATGACCCGGTTCCTGCACACGCTGCGCAAGATGGTCACCGGCAAGGCGGTCACCACGGACGCGGTCACCGTGCGGCAGGTGGAACGCGAGCGCTGGTCGGCCTCCGCCCTGGCCAACACCGTGCCCCCCGGCCACGCCGTCCTCTCCCTCACCTCCGTGCGCGGCGAGCGGGCGGCCCCGCTGCTGGTGCGGCTCGGCGCCACGGACTGACTGACCCGACGGGCCCGCCCGAGGGGGTCGCGGGGCCCCGCCCGGGCCGAGCTGAGCCGACCCGTACGGGGTGGCAGAATCAAAGGGAGCTCTTCGTACGACACGGCGAAATCCGCAGGGGCCTCCCACGGCGAGAACCCTCCGTCGGCGCCTCGCCGCCGCCCCCTCGCCGCCGCCCCTCCTCCCGCTAAGGCCCCCGGTACCCATGCCGCTCACCCTCGCCTCCCTCGTCCAGCACTCGGCGCTCAAGCTCGGCGTCCGGGCCGGGGAGAGCCGCCTCGACACCCCCGTGCGCTGGGCCCACGTCAGCGAGCTCGCCGATCCCGTCCCCTACATGGAGGGCGGTGAACTGCTCCTCATCACCGCGATGAAGCTGGACGCTGAGGACCCCGAGGAGATGCGCCGCTACGTCCGCAGGCTCGCGGCGGCCGGGGTCGTCGGCATCGGCTTCGCCATCGGCGTCAACTACGACGCCGTGCCCGAGGCCCTGGTCGAAGCCGCCCGCGCGGAGGACCTGCCGCTGCTGGAGGTGCCCCGGCGGACCCCGTTCCTCGCCATCAGCAAGGCCGTCTCCGCCGCACTCGCCGCCGACCAGTACCGCGCCGTGACCGCCGGCTTCGAGGCGCAGCGCGAGCTCACGCGGGCCGCGCTCTCCGCCGACGGCCCCGCCGATCTGCTGACGAAGCTCGCGGCGCACGTACACGGCTGGGCCGCCCTGTACGACACCTCCGGCGCCGTCGTCGCCGCCGCGCCCGACTGGGCGGCGCGCCGGGCGGCCCGGCTGACCCCCGACGTGGAGCGGCTGCGGGAGCGGCCCGCCCCGGCCAGCGCGGTCGTCGGCGGCTCGGAGGACCGGGTCGAGCTGCAGTCCCTGGGCACGGGTCGCCGCGCCCGGGGCGCCCTCGCCGTCGGCACCGGAGCACCCCTCGGCACGGCCGAGCGGTACGCGGTCCACTCGGCCGTCGCCCTCCTGACCCTCACCACCGAACGCTCCCGCTCCCTGCACGACGCGGAGTCCCGGCTCGGAGCGGCCGTGCTCCGCATGCTCCTCGCCGGGCAGGCCGAGCACGCGCAGAGCGTCGCCGGTGATCTGTACGGCGCCCTGCTGGACGCCCCCTTCCGGATCCTGGTGGCGGAGCCGGCCCTGGCGGGCACCGCACAGCCGCAGGGCCTGGCCCTGCTGGCCGACGCGGTGGAATCGGCGGCGGCACGCACCGGGGAGACCCTGCTGGTGGTGCCGGAACCGGGCCGCCTCGTCGTGCTGGCGGCCGACGGGGGATCGGCGGTGCGGGCGTGCTCCGAGCACGCGGAGGCGCTGGAAGCGCGGCGCGGCCGGGACGCGGCGCAGCCCGAGCCCGACGAGCTGGTCCTGGGCCTGTCGGCGCCCGCGACGGCCGCCGGGGTGGCGGCCGCCTTCAAGCAGGCCGACCAGGCCCTGGTCGTGGCCCGGCGGCGCGGCCGCCCGATGGCCGAGCACGAGGACCTGGCGGCGGGCTCGGTCCTGCCGCTGCTGGCCGACGACGCGGTACGGGCCTTCGCGGACGGCACGCTGCGTGCGCTGCGCGACCACGACGAGAAGGGCCGGGGCGACCTGGTGGCCTCGCTCCAGGCGTGGCTCTCCCGCCACGGCCAGTGGGACGCGGCGGCGGCCGACCTCGGCGTCCACCGCCACACGCTGCGCTACCGGATGCGGCGCGTCGAGGAGATCCTCGGACGCTCCCTGGACGACCCGGACGTCCGCATGGAGCTCTGGCTGGCCCTCAAGGCCACCTCGGCCCCCTAGCCGCGCCGTCGCAGACACCGTCGGCCACGCCCTTCCGGACGGCCGGCGCCCCTGCGCCGACGCTCCCCGACGGCGCGGCGCCCGGCCCGACACTGACAAAGCGGCGCGCCGCGCGGAGCACGTACTCCATGCCGGACAAACGCCGAATCCCCGGGGGAGTCCTACGGTGGAGGTGACAAGGACCCACCGCACACACTCCGAAGGGCCGGGATCCGCATGACTTCCACCCACGCCTTCTGGCTCGCCGGCCGCCAGGCCACCGGCGACGACAGCTTCGACGTCCACTCACCGTGGGACGGCCGCCTCGTCGGTACCGTGAGCGTCCCCACCGACGCCCAGGTCGAAGAGGCCGTGGCCGCCGCGCACGCCGTGACGGCGGAGTTCTCGGCGACCCCCGCCCACGTACGGGCCGAGGCCCTGGCCCACGTCTCCCGGCGGCTCGTCGAGCGCACCGAGGAGATCGCCCTGCTGATCTCCGCCGAGAACGGCAAGCCGGTCAAGTGGGCCCGCGGTGAGGTCGGCCGTGCGGTGTCCGTGTTCCGCTTCGCCGCCGAAGAGGCCCGCCGCTTCAACGGCGGAGAGGCCCAGCGCCTGGACACCGACGCCGGCGGCGTCGGCCGCCTGGCCCTGACCCGCCGCTTCGTCAAGGGCCCGGTCCTCGGCATCGCGCCGTTCAACTTCCCGCTGAACCTGTGCGCCCACAAGGTGGCCCCCGCCATCGCCGTCGGCGCGCCGATCATCCTGAAGCCGGCCCCGGCCACCCCGCTCTCCGGTCTGATCATCGGTGAGCTGCTGGCCGAGACCGACCTGCCGGCCGGTTCCTGGTCCGTGCTCCCCGTCGCCAACGACAAGATGCCGGAGCTGGTCAAGGACGAGCGCCTGCCCGTCATCTCCTTCACCGGCTCCGACAAGGTCGGCTACGCCATCCAGCAGGCCGTGCCCCACAAGCACTGCACGCTGGAGCTCGGCGGCAACGCCGCGGCCGTGGTCCTGGAGGACTGGTCCTCGGAGGCCGACCTCGACTGGGCCGCCACGCGCATCGCGACCTTCTCGAACTACCAGGCCGGCCAGTCCTGCATCGGCGTACAGCGCGTGATCGCCGACGCGACCGTCTACGACCGCCTCGTCGAGAAGGTCGTCACGAAGGTCCGCGAGCAGGTCACCGGCGACCCGAACGACTCCGCCACCGATGTCGGCCCCCTCGTCTCCGAGGACGCCGCCAAGCGCGTCGAGTCCTGGGTCGACGAGGCCGTCGCCGCCGGAGCCAAGCTGCTCACGGGCGGCAAGCGCGAGGGCGCCTCGTACGAGCCCACCGTCGTCGCCGAGGTGCCCGAGGGCGTCAGCCTCGCCACCGAGGAGGTCTTCGGGCCGGTCCTCACCCTGCGCCGGGTCGAGAACACCGACGAGGCCTTCGCCGCCGTCAACGACTCGAAGTTCGGCCTCCAGGCGGGCGTCTTCACGCGGAACATCCAGACCGCGTTCCGCGCCCACCGCGAGCTGGAGGTCGGCGGCGTGATCGTCGGCGACGTCCCGTCCTACCGTGCCGACCAGATGCCGTACGGCGGTGTCAAGCAGTCCGGTGTGGGCCGCGAGGGCGTGCGCTACGCGATGGACGACTACACCTACGAGCGGGTCATGGTCCTCAGCGGCCTCGACATCTGACCGACTCGTACGGCCATGGAGCCGACGGCCGGAGCCCACTGTGCGGGGGCTCCGGCCGTCCCCCTTTTCACCCCCTCCGACCTGAGGGGAGGGCCCGCGGCCCGCCGCCGTCAGTGCGGCCCTGGAGGGTGTGATCGGGGCCCCTTGGGCGCGTCCGCGGAGGTCAGGCGGCCAGCACTCCCCCGAAGACGGGAAGGTTGCGCAGCACCGTCCACAGGACGACCACGATGAGCGCCAGGCGCGGCCCCCACCGGGGGACGCCTCTGCGGCCGCTCCCGCCGGTGACCGCACGCAGCCATACGACCGCGGCGCACGGCAGGAACACGACCAGCAGCAGGTTGTAGTCGGCCGCGGCCGGCACGTGGACGAGAGTCAGCTGGTGGAGTGCGCGCAGGCTGCCGCAGCCCGGACAGTCGAGTCCCGTGAGGGAGTGGAACGGACAGCTCGGGAACCGTCCCGGCCGGGTCGGGTCCACGAGCCGCAGGGTGACGGCGACCGCTGCGAAGAACGCCGCGCCCAGCCAGGCATCGCGGACGGTCTTCGGCGCCGAAGACCGGGGAGCCGGCCTGAGGGTCCGGAGGCGTGGCGATGTCACGGCGTCGGCGTGGTGGTCGTGCCCGGGTCACTGGCGAAGCCGATGGCCAGGAGGATCAGCCACACCAGGCAGCCGAAGGCGAGACTCAGGATGACGAAGAGCCTCGCTTTCCGCGACGCTTCGGCGGCTCCCGCGAAGTCACCCGCTGTCCACTTGCCCTGGACCTGTGAGGCGAAGACGATGGCGGCGATCCCGGTCGGCAGGAAGCAGAAGAGCGTGACGAGGATGGCAGGGGTCAAGTAGGCGTCCGGCGCTCCCGCGCGGCCCGCGTAGGGTGCCGCTCCCCACCGCTGCTGGTGATCTTCCGCCTCAAAGGGAGGTGGCGTAGGAGGCGGGGGCTGTGACGGCGGGGGCTGTGACGGCGGGGGCTGTGGGGGCGGGGACTGCTGCGGTGCGATGAACGGCTCCTGCCAGGGGGTTTCCGGACCCCATTTGTCGTCGTCGTGAGGCGGAGGCTGGTGTCGGTCTGCCATGGCTGCGCACCTCTCCATATCCGGACCCCTCAGGCGGGGGTCCACATCGAGCGTCGGGAGTCCCAGATCCACCGGTCGCCGCTGGCGTCCAGACGGACCGCCTGCTCGTAGGCCCGTGCCGGCAGATCCGCACCGAAGGTGACCCGGCCGCCGGTAGCCGACTCGAACACCACGGCCTCGGGCGTCTCCGCTCCTTCCGAGCGGTCTCCCAGCAGTCGGTCCACGAAGGCCTGCAACCCCTTGTGCGCCTCTTCGGCGAGGTGCTGGAACAGGGTGCTGAGGAACGGCTGCAGGACAGCGGTCGTCACCAGGACCAGGGCGACGTCGGCCGCTCCCCTCCGGGTGGGCCGCAGCATGCACGTGGCGGGGACACCGGCCACGCGCAGCGCGTCCCGCCCTTCCAGGGCCGGGGCGGCGGGGAGCGACGAAGGCCAGAAGATCTCGACCTCGGGATGTGCCATGATCTTTCTCCCTCTATCCCCGGGGTAGCGTCCAACGCTCGACGGCGCCCGCCCTGGTACCCGTCACCAGGCCTTTTCCACCGTCGAGGAAGGCCAGCCCCGCGAGCCGCCGGTTCGGCACCTTCGCCGCGACGGTCAGCTCTCCCGTCTTCAGGTCCCACAGGAGGACCGTCCCCTCGTCATCGGAGATGGCGAGCGCCGAGGAGTCGGCGGAGAAGGCCAGGTGGGAGGGCTGGCGCCCGTACTCCGTGCGCCGCAGGAGACGGCCGTCCCAGGACCAGAGGCGGACCCTGCCGTCCGTGCAGCCGGTGGCGAGGAAGTGCTCGGTGAGCGCGAGGCAGAGTATGGGGTGGGGCTGCGGCCAGGTCATCACCGGCTGCCCGCCCACGCCCAACTGGCGGACCACGCCGTCACCGGTCGCCACGACCACGTGCCGGTCACCCGGCGCGAAACGAAGGACCAGGAGCCTGCCGCGGCCGCCCTTGCGCTGCCAGGCCCTGGGCTCCTTCCCCGGCCACGCCGCGAGATCCCGCACCCGGGCACCCCACGAGTTGTAGATGTAGATGCGGTCCCGGACGGCCACCGCGAGCCAGTGGCCGTCCGCGCTGAAAGCCAGGTCATCGCCCGTTCCTCCCACGTTCATCACGCGGACCGGTGTCGCGGTCTGGAGGTCCCACACGACCACGGTGCCGTCCTTGTGCCGACTGGCCACATGCCGTCGCCAAGGGCCCCAGGCCACACGGATCGGGTTCTCTCGCTGCACGGGCATGCACTGTGCGACCAGCCCGCCGTGGACTCCGTCCACGATGCGTACCAGGCCGTCACCGCACGCGGCGGCAAGGAGGCCGAACGGTCCGAGCACCAGGTCATCGCACGGACCGATCTCCGCGAGCAGAGTCCGGGAGGCGAGGCGGGACGCTCGCGCGGGGCCCGGCGGCGCGGCCGCGGGCGGCGGCAGGTTCGCCGTGGTCCGCGGTGGTGGGCCCTGGGCGTTCGGCGGTGCGTTCGGCAGCGAGAAGATCCGGGTTTCGTCGGAGGCGAGGAACAGCACGGGAGTGGCCCACTCGAGGCTGTCCAGGTCCATCTTCACGTCTTCACGCGCGAGGGTCACCGCCCGGTCGACCGGAACGCCCGCGGCGATCCGCTCGTAGAACGAGGAGGCAAAGACGAGGGCGGCCCTGTCGGTGATCTCGTACTGCATGGCGACCACGGCCGGTACGCCCGCGCGCACGAGATTGGCGGCGGTACCCGCAAAGACGTCCTCGGACCCGCTGACCGCGGATTCACAGGAATTGAGCACGATGAGACGCAGGTTCGGGCTGTCCGCGATCAGTCTCTCGAAATCGCTGGCGTATATCTTCTTGGCGGCGCCGTCGGAACCGGACAGCTGGATGTATCCGGCATTCCTTTCCTCGTCGAATCCGCCGTGGCTGACGCAGTGCAGTACGTGCCAGGAACCGAACCGCAGCTCTTTCGCCAGGTCCTGCCACTGGTCCCCGGGCAGCCAGTGGACGTCCACGTTGTCGGAGCTGTACCGCTCGAGCGCCTGCGATATCTGCCCCTCCTCCCGTTTTCCGTCCAGCACGGGAAGGTCACGCGGATTCGCCGAAATGCCCAGTACGCGCAAGGGCAGCGTCAGGGGCAGCGGCGGTACCGGGTTCATCAGCCGCAGGTACCGGACGATGGGGACGCGCAGCGCGAGGTAGTCGTCGCGGGTCGGATCGACGAGGTACTCCCACGGGATGGACGCGACATGCGGGCCGTTCGTCCGCAGCAGGATCCGCATCGGAACGCCCTGCCTTCGCGCCTCGCGGCGGCACAGGTCGAACTGGAGAAAGATTTCGTCCCGGAACACGGTCCGTGTGAGCCGCTCGCCGAATTCCCGGACCGGCCTTTCCGTGGCGGGGCCGCCGCGCACGAGCAGGGAACTGTACGACTTGGCCAGCGAAAGCTCCACCCGGGAAAGGGTGGATTGCAGCTCGATCTCGGAATAGGGAGCCGGTACGCGAATCAGCGCTTCGCCACATTCGGAAGCGCACGAGACGATCCAGTTGGTGTCGGCTTCAATGATTTCGAGCTGGAATGGGAGACCTTTCATCCAACCCACCTCCGCCCCCTGGATATATTTCACACCCGATGTTTCGCAGCGTCCACTCAGGACCGGCCCTCCGCATCACCGGGGGTCGCGGGAGCGCCGGGAGCCCGCGTCCGCCCGTCAGGGGGGCTGAGGAACGCCCTGTGCGGGGGCTCAGGCCGTCCCCCTTTTACCCCCGCTTCCCCGCCGCCCGAAACGGGTACGACTCACTGGTAGCACCGACCGGTAAGCACCCCACTCTCGGCGGCGAGGTGAGTCCCCGCATGTCCGCAACACAGCCCGTACAGCCCGCACAGCCCGTTCCGCCCGCACAGCCCGCACAGCCCAAGGTGACCGAGCGCGAGGCCCGGCAGGTCGCGGAAGCGGCCCGGGAGCAGGGCTGGCAGCGCCCCAGCTTCGCCAAGGAGCTGTTCCTCGGACGGTTCCGGCTCGACCTGATCCATCCCCATCCGCTCCCCGCCGACGAGGACGTCCGGCGCGGCGAGGCCTTCCTGGCGCGGCTGCGGGAGTTCTGCGAGAGCGCCCTCGCCGACGGGCTCGCGGCCCGCATCGAGCGCGAGGCGAAGATCCCCGACGAGACCGTGCGCGGGCTGAAGGAGCTCGGCGCGCTCGGCATGAAGATCGACCCGAAGTACGGGGGCCTCGGCCTCACCCAGGTGTACTACAACAAGGCGCTCGCCCTCGTCGGCTCCGTCAGCCCCGCGATCGGGGCCCTCCTCTCCGCCCATCAGTCGATCGGCGTGCCCCAGCCGCTGAAGATGTTCGGCACGCAGGAGCAGAAGGACACCTACCTGCCGCGCTGCGCGACCACCGCCATCAGCGCCTTCCTCCTCACCGAGCCGGACGTCGGCTCCGACCCGGCGCGCCTGGCCACCACGGCCGTCCCGGACGGGGAGGACGCCTACGTCCTGGACGGCGTGAAGCTCTGGACCACCAACGGCGTCGTCGCCGACCTGCTCGTCGTCATGGCCAGGGTCCCCCGGAGCGAGAACCACCGGGGCGGGATCACCGCCTTCGTCGTCGAGGCGGACTCGCCCGGCATCACCGTCGAGCACCGCAACGCCTTCATGGGCCTGCGCGGCCTGGAGAACGGCGTCACCCGCTTCCACCGCGTGCGGGTCCCGGCCGCCCAGCGCATCGGCGCCGAGGGCGCCGGCCTGAAGATCGCGCTGACCACCCTGAACACCGGCAGACTGTCCCTGCCCGCCATGTGCGTCGGCGCCGGCAAGTGGTGCTTGAAGATCGCCCGTGAGTGGTCCGGGGCCCGCGAGCAGTGGGGACGGCCCGTCGCGCGGCACGAGGCGGTCGCCGTGAAGATCTCCTTCATCGCGGCTACCACCTTCGCCCTGGAGGCCGTGGTCGACCTGGCCTCGCAGATGGCCGACGAGGACCGCAACGACATCCGGATCGAGGCCGCCCTCGCCAAGCTCTACGGCTCCGAGATGGCCTGCCTGATGGCCGACGAACTGGTCCAGATCCGCGGCGGCCGGGGCTTCGAGACCGCCGAGTCGCTGGCGGCCCGCGGCGAGCGGGCCGTCCCGGCCGAACAGATGCTCCGCGACCTGCGCATCAACCGGATCTTCGAGGGCTCCACCGAGATCATGCACCTGCTGATCGCCCGCGAGGCCGTGGACGCCCACCTGTCGGTCGCCGGCGACCTCATCGACCCCGACAAGGCGCTGGGCGACAAGGCGAAGGCCGGTGCCCGGGCCGCCGGGTTCTACGCCCGCTGGCTGCCCCAGCTGGCCGCCGGGGCCGGCCAGGTCCCCGGCACCTACCGGGCCTTCCACCCCGCCGGACACCCCGACCTCGCCACCCACCTGCGCCATGTGGAGCGCGCCTCCCGCAAGCTCGCCCGGTCGACCTTCTACGCCATGTCCCGCTGGCAGGGCCGCATGGAGACCAAGCAGGCGTTCCTCGGCCGGATCGTCGACATCGGCGCCGAGCTGTTCGCCATGAGCGCGGCCTGCGTGCGCGCCGAACACCTGCGGGCCACCGGCGACCACGGCCGCGAGGCCTACCAGCTGGCCGACGCCTTCTGCCGGCAGTCCCGGCTGCGGGTGGACGAGCTCTTCGGCCGCCTCTGGGACAACACCGACGACGTGGACGGCAAGGTGGTCGCGGGCGTCCTGAGCGGGACCTACGCCTGGCTGGAGGAGGGCGTCGTCGACCCGTCCGGCGACGGACCGTGGATCGCCGACGCCACCCCCGGACCGTCGACGCACGAGAACGCGCACCGGCCGATCCGCTGACCGGTCCGGAGACCGATCCGCCGTCTGCCCGCCGCCCCCCCGCCGACCTGCGATCATCGCCGGACACCGGGCGGATGTACGAGGCTGGTGGCAGGCGGCGGACACGGCGAGGAACGCGACGATGGACCAGCACAAGGACAGCAGAAGGCTCGCCTGGTGCGTGGCGCTCGTGCTGCGCCACGCACCGGAGCACGTCGCGGGCAGCCTGATCGGTCGCCTGACGACCGCCGCCCGCACCTACCTCACCCGGGACCAGTGGCTGCCCGCGTCCGCCGTCAGCCTCCTGCTCCGCGACGGCAGCGACGAGGACCGCCGGTCCGTGGCCCGCAACCCCCACGTCCTCGGCCGCCCGCTGCCCGGCCTGCCCGGCCCCGCCCGGTACGACGCCCGCCGGACCCCGCCCGCGCTCCTGCCCGTCCTGCGCACCGAACTCGGCCGGGACCCCGCCGCCGGCCGGGTCCTGCGCGCCGGACCCGGCGGGGACCCCGCGGCCGGCCGGACCCCGGCCGACGAGGCACCCCTGACCACCGAAGAGCTGCTCGTGCTGCTGCGCCGGCACGGCACGCACCGGCCGAGGATCCCGCTCGACGTCCTGGCCCTGCCGCACGAGGCCGACCCCGAACTGCTCTGGTTCGCGCACGCCCGGGAACCGCTGCCGCCCGGCTCGGTCGAGGCCCTGCTGCTCCGCGGCGGCCTGCCCCTGCGGGCCGCCCGCGGACTGCTCGACGTCCACACGGCCCGGACGCACGGCCGCTCCTGGTACCGGCCCGCCGTCCGCGCCGTCCGGATGGGCCTGGTCACCCCGTCCGAGCTGGTGGACGACGTGCGCCCGGCCGGGCTCGCGCTGCTGCTCGCCGCCCTCCCCGTGACCCGCGGACTGCGCTGGACCCTCTCCGAACTGGCCGGCATGCACACGGCCCTGCGGCGTGCCCTGGCCCCGCTGGGCGACGACCCCCGCCTGTGGGCCGAGCTGCTGCGCCACGCCCACTCCTTCCCCGGCCCGCTCACCGACCTCGTGGCCCGGACGGCGGCCGGCACGCTGTCCGAGCCGCCGGACGGGCCGGCGCTGCCCGGGCTGGACCGGGCCGTGGCCCGCCTCGCCCCGAAGGCCGCGCGGCCCTCCGGGGGAGTGGAGCGCGAACTCGCCCTGGCCAGCCTCGCCGTACCCATGGAGACCGTCGAGGAGGACATCCGCTGGGTCCGCGACTGCCTGGACCGCGGCCTGCTCACCGGGGTCGACGTGATCCGGCACAAGCTTCCGGCGGTCTGGGCCCTGGACGAGGAGCACTGGCTCGGCGCCATCGACCACCCCGACCGGTACGACCGGCCGGAGGCGGTGCTCGCCGCCCGTGCCGAGGCGGACCGGCTGTTCACCGTGGCCCTCGGCGAGGACCCGGACGCCTGGTGGCGGGCCGCGAGCACGCTCCCGGACTTCGCCGGCACGCTCCCGCACCTCCTGCTGCGGGTCACGGAAGGGGGCTCCGTGCCCCATCACCCTTGAGTTGCGGCAACAATGGGGGGCATGAGCGACCGTCCATCCCCCCTCGCCGACCCGCACCTCCTCTTCGATCCCGCGGCCGGCCGGCGGGACATCGTCATCCTCGGCTCCACGGGTTCCATCGGGACCCAGGCCATCGACCTCGCGCTGCGCCATCCGGACCGGTTCCGGGTCACCGCGCTGTCCGCCGCCGGCGGACGGGTCGCCCTGCTGGCCGAGCAGGCCAGGCAGCTGCGGGTGAAGACCGTGGCCGTCGCGCGCGAGGACGCCGTACCGGCCCTGAAGGAGGCGCTGGACGCCCGGTTCGGCGCCGGTGAGCCGCTGCCCGAGATCCTCGCCGGGCCGGACGCCGCGACGGAGCTCGCCGCCTCCGAGTGCCACACCGTCCTCAACGGCATCACCGGTTCCATCGGTCTCGCGCCCACCCTCGCCGCGCTGCGGGCCGGCCGGACCCTCGCCCTCGCCAACAAGGAGTCGCTGATCGTCGGCGGCCCCCTGGTGAAGGCCCTGGCCAGGCCCGGCCAGATCATCCCGGTCGACTCCGAGCACGCGGCGCTCTTCCAGGCGCTCGCGGCCGGCACCCGCGCGGACGTCCGCAAGCTCGTGGTCACCGCCTCCGGCGGCCCCTTCCGCGGCCGCACCCGCGCCGAGCTCGCCACGGTCACGGTCGAGGACGCCCTCGCGCACCCCACCTGGGCCATGGGACCGGTGATCACCGTCAACTCGGCGACCCTGGTCAACAAGGGGCTGGAGGTCATCGAGGCGCACCTGCTCTACGACATCCCCTTCGAGCAGATCGAGGTCGTCGTCCACCCCCAGTCCTACGTGCACTCGATGGTGGAGTTCACGGACGGTTCCACGCTCGCCCAGGCCACCCCGCCCGACATGCGCGGTCCGATCGCGATCGGCCTCGGCTGGCCCGAGCGGATCCCGGACGCGGCCCCCGCCTTCGACTGGACCAAGGCCTCGACGTGGGAGTTCTTCCCGCTGGACACCGAGGCCTTCCCCTCGGTGGGCCTGGCCCGGCACGTCGGTACCCTGGGCGGCACCGCGCCCGCCGTGTTCAATGCGGCGAACGAGGAGTGCGTGGAGGCGTTCCTGGCCGGTCGGCTGCCGTTCACAGCAATCATGGATACCGTCGCTGCCGTGGTCGATGAGCACGGAACCCCCGCCGCGGGAACTACCCTCACGGCCCAGGACGTCCTTGAAGCGGAGACCTGGGCCAGGGCCCGGGCACAGGAGACGGCGGCACGGGCCGCAGTGGAGGCGCGCGCATGACCATACTGCTGACCTTGATCGGCGTGCTCGTCTTCGTGGTCGGGCTGCTCGTCTCCATCGCCTGGCACGAGCTCGGCCACCTCTCGACGGCCAAGCTCTTCGGCATCCGCGTGCCCCAGTACATGGTCGGCTTCGGCCGGACCGTCTGGTCGCGCAAGAGGGGCGACACCGAGTACGGGATCAAGGCCATCCCGATGGGCGGGTACATCCGCATGATCGGGATGTTCCCCCCCGGTGAGGACGGCAGGGTCACCGCCCGCTCGACGTCGCCGTTCCGGTCGATGATCGAGGACGCGCGCTCGGCGGCGTACGAGGAGCTGCAGCCGGGCGACGAAACGCGGCTCTTCTACACGCGCAAGCCGTGGAAGCGCGTGATCGTGATGTTCGCCGGACCCTTCATGAACCTGGTCCTGGCCATGGTGATCTTCTTCGGCGTCTGGATGACCTTCGGGGTGCAGCAGACGACCACCACGGTCGCCGGCGTCTCGGACTGCGTCCTCAGCCAGAGCGAGAAGCGCGACGTCTGCAGGGACGGCGACCCGGTGGCCCCCGGCAAGGCCGCCGGCCTGCGGGCGGGCGACAAGGTCGTCGCCTTCGACGGGAAGCGGATCGCCGACTGGGAGGCCCTCCAGAAGACCATCCGCAACACCATCGGGCCCGCCACCATCACCGTCCTGCGCGACGGCCAGGAGGTGAAGCTCGACGCGAGCCTCGTGGAGAACCGGGTCGGCAGGACCGACGGGCACGGCGGCTACGTCAAGGGCGAGTACGTGTCGGCCGGCTGGCTCGGCTTCAGCCCGAAGACCGTGATCGCCCCGCTCAGCTTCGGCGCGTCGGCGGAGCGCGTCGGCGAGGTCGTCGAGAGCAGCGTCCAGGGCCTGGCCAATCTCCCCGGCAAGATCCCGGCGCTGTGGAACTCCGTCTTCAACGGAGCCGAGCGCGAGGCCGACTCCCCGATGGGCATCGTCGGCGCGGCCCGGATCAACGGCGAGATCGCGACGCTGGACATCCCGACCGACCAGCGGATGTCGATCATGCTGAACGTCCTCGGCATGTTCAACCTCTCCCTCTTCCTGTTCAACATGCTGCCCCTGCTGCCGCTGGACGGCGGGCACATCGCGGGCGCCCTGTGGGAGTCGGTGCGGCGCAACCTGGCGCGGGTGTTCCGGCGTGCCGACCCGGGCCCCTTCGACGTGGCGAAGCTGATGCCCGCCGCGTACGTGGTGGCCGGCGTCTTCGTCTGCTTCACACTGCTGGTCCTCGCGGCCGACGTGGTGAACCCCATCAAGATCACCTGATACCGGGCGGCTTCGGGGACCCGCCGCCACCCCTACACGAAGGACCGGGGAGCCGGGCACACATCGTGCCCGGCTCCCGACGTTCGAGTGGCGCGGCATGCGCGATGCACGGTGCGGGCGCTGATTGGCGTAATCTCGAAGGCTGGAGCCCGCCGATCTCGGGACCTTGATCCACACCTTGGGGTTGCACAGCAGATGACTGCCATCTCTCTCGGAATGCCGGCCGTGCCGACGAAGCTTGCCGACCGCAGGGTCAGCCGCAAGATCCAGGTCGGCTCGGTGGCCGTCGGCGGAGACTCACAGATCTCGGTGCAGTCGATGACGACCACCAGGACCTCCGACATCGGCGCCACGCTCCAGCAGATCGCAGAGCTGACCGCCTCGGGCTGCGACATCGTGCGCGTCGCCTGCCCGACGCAGGACGACGCCGACGCCCTCGCCGTGATCGCGAAGAAGTCGAACATCCCGGTCATCGCCGACATCCACTTCCAGCCGAAGTACGTGTTCGCCGCGATCGACGCCGGCTGCGCCGCCGTCCGCGTCAACCCCGGCAACATCAAGCAGTTCGACGACAAGGTCAAGGAGATCGCGCGGGCCGCCAAGGACGCGGGCACGCCGATCCGGATCGGTGTCAACGCCGGCTCCCTCGACGCGCGACTGCTCAAGAAGTACGGCAAGGCCACCCCCGAGGCGCTGGTCGAATCCGCGCTGTGGGAGGCCTCCCTCTTCGAGGAGCACGGCTTCAGCGACATCAAGATCTCGGTCAAGCACAACGACCCGGTCGTCATGGTCAACGCCTACCGCCAGCTGGCCGCCCAGTGCGAGTACCCGCTGCACCTCGGCGTCACCGAGGCCGGCCCGGCCTTCCAGGGCACCATCAAGTCCGCCGTGGCCTTCGGCGCGCTGCTCTCCGAGGGCATCGGCGACACGATCCGCGTCTCGCTGTCGGCCCCGCCGGTGGAGGAGATCAAGGTCGGCCGCCAGATCCTGGAGTCGCTGAACCTCAAGCCGCGCCGCCTGGAGATCGTCTCCTGCCCGTCCTGCGGCCGTGCGCAGGTGGACGTCTACAAGCTGGCCGAGCAGGTGACGGCGGGCCTGGAGGGCATGGAGGTCCCGCTGCGCGTCGCGGTCATGGGCTGCGTCGTCAACGGCCCCGGCGAGGCCCGCGAGGCCGACCTGGGCGTCGCCTCGGGCAACGGCAAGGGCCAGATCTTCGTGAAGGGCGAGGTCATCAAGACCGTCCCCGAGTCGAAGATCGTCGAGACCCTCATCGAAGAGGCGATGAAGATCGCCGAGCAGATGGAGAAGGACGGCGTGATGTCGGGCGAGCCGACGGTCGCGATCGGCGTGTAGTCCGCCGTCGTCCGCAGACGGGCCCGGAACGGCAAGGCCGTCCCGGGCCCCTCGCGTACCCGGCCCCTCGCGTACCCGGGCCCCGACCGGCCGTTCCGGCGTCCCGGTGTCCCGTCACGTACGGGGACGGACCGCATCCCGAAGGGGGCACCCGGCATCCGCGCGCCACGCCGAGTACAGTGCGGAGATCAGCAGACTTGCATGGTGAGGCCCCAGTGTTGACGCAGACCACCACCCGGGTCCTCGAGCCCAGTGATCTTGACGCCGCGCTCGAGATCCTCGGTCGCGACCCGGTCGCGAACGCCTTCGTCACTTCCCGGGTCCAGGTCGCGGGGCTCGACCCCTGGCGCCTGGGCGGCGAGATGTGGGGCTTCTACGTCGACGGCGAGCTCCGCTCGCTCTGCTACGCCGGCGCCAACCTCGTCCCCGTCTGCGCCGGTCCCGACGCCGTACGGGCCTTCGCCGACCGGGCCCGCCGCACCGGCCGCCGCTGCTCCTCCATCGTGGGTCCCCTCGCGGCCACCCGGCTGCTGTGGCAGCTCCTGGAGCCCAGCTGGGGCCCGGCCCGCGACGTCCGCTCCCACCAGCCGCTCATGATCACCGAGCAGCGCTCCCGCGAGGTCGCGCCGGACCCGCTGGTCCGCCGCATCCGCAAGGAGGAGCTGGACCTGATCATGCCCGCCTGCGTGGCCATGTTCACCGAGGAGGTCGGCATCTCCCCGATGGCCGGCGACGGCGGACTGCTGTACCAGGCCCGGGTGGCCGAGCTGGTCGCAACCGGCCGTTCCTTCGCCCGCGTCGAGGACGGCAAGGTCGTCTTCAAGGCCGAAATCGGTGCGGTGACCCCCCGCGCCTGCCAGGTCCAGGGCGTCTGGGTGGACCCCGAGTTCCGCGGCCGAGGGCATTCCGAGACGGGGATGGCCGCCGTGGTCGCGTACGCGCTGCGCGACGTGGCCCCCGTGGTCAGCCTCTACGTGAACGACTTCAACACCGCGGCCCGTGCCTCCTACCGCCGCGTCGGCTTCCGCGAGGTCGGCGCGTTCATGAGCGTCCTGTTCTGAACGTCCTGTCCACGTGCCGCGATCCGAGCGCCGCGGCCGTCCGTCCCGTTCCGGACGTCTTGTTCCGGGCGCCCGGCCGCGAGCCCGCCGGCCGGGCCCCGCGATGGCATCCCCGCAGGCCGGGGGAGGCCAGTAAGGTCGCCGCATGCTGTCAACTCCCGGGGGAGAAGACCCCGACCGGCCCGCCGGACTACGGATCGGGCACCTCGACCTCGTCGGCCGCGTCGACGAGGCCCTGCACGTGCAGGCCCTGGCCTTCGGGCTCAGCGAGGAGGAGGTCGCCATCCGGCGCTTCATCGTGCAGCGCCACATGGGCTGCCCCGGCGCCCGCGCGCTCGGCGCGTTCACCGCGGACGGGGTGCTGGCCGGCTTCGTCTACGGCATGCCCAACGACCGCGCCCACTGGTGGTCCGGGGTCGTCGAGCCGTACCTGCGGGCTCACGACCACGACGGCTGGCTCGACGGCTCCTTCGTGATCACCGAACTGCACGTCCACCCCGGCTTCCAGGGCCACGGGGTCGGCCGCGCCCTCATCACCCGGATCACCGACACCGCGGCCGAACCGCGCTCGATCCTCTCCGCGATCGACACCGAGAGCCCGGCCCGCGGCCTCTACCGGTCGCTCGGCTACGAGGACCTCGCCCGCCGCGTCCTGTTCCCGAGCGCGAGCCTCCCGTACGCCGTGATGGGTGCCCCGCTGCCGCTGCGCAGGCACTGACCGACGGCCCCGCGGTCCCGAATCCCGTTTCCGGGGTCCGGGCGGCCCCTTGTAGCCTCTCGACATGTCGACGCAACAAGTGCAGCGTATGTCCCGTCTCATGGCCAAGACCCTCCGTGAGGACCCGGCCGACGCCGAGACCCTCAGCCACCGCCTCCTCGTCCGGGCCGGATACGTCCGGCGCAGCTCCGCCGGGGTGTGGACCTGGCTGCCGCTCGGCAAGCGGGTGCTGGACAACGTCTCGCGCGTCGTCCGCGAGGAGATGGACGCGATCGGCGCCCAGGAGGTGCTGCTCCCGGCGCTGCTGCCCAAGGAGCCGTACGAGATCAGCGGGCGCTGGTCGGAGTACGGGGACCTGCTCTTCCGGCTCAAGGACCGCAAGGGTGCGGACTACCTGCTCGGCCCCACCCACGAGGAGATCTTCACCCTGCTGGTGAAGGACCAGTGCACGTCCTACAAGGACCTGCCGGTCATGCTCTACCAGATCCAGACCAAGTACCGGGACGAGGCGCGGCCCCGGTCCGGCGTCCTGCGCGGCCGCGAGTTCCAGATGAAGGACTCGTACTCCTTCGACGTGTCGGACGAGGGCCTGGCGGAGTCGTACGCCCTCCACCGCGCGGCCTACCGGCGGATCTTCGAGCGGCTCGGCCTCGACCACCGGATCGTCTCGGCGGTGTCGGGTGCGATGGGCGGCTCGGCCTCGGAGGAGTTCCTGGCCCCGGCCCAGGCCGGCGAGGACACCTTCGCGGACTGCCCGGCCTGCGACTACGCGGCCAACACGGAGGCGGTGACCTTCGCCCTGACGGCGGCCGGGGGCGACCACGCCCCGCTGGAGGAGGTCCCCACCCCCGACACCCCGACCATCGAGAGCCTGGCCGCGTACCTCGGCGTCCCCGCGTCGGCGACGCTGAAGAACCTCCTCGTCAAGGTGGACGGGGAGATCGTCGCCGTGGGCGTGCCCGGCGACCGGGAGGTCGACCTCGGCAAGCTCGGCGAGCACCTGGCCCCCGCCGTCGTGGAGTTGGTGACGGCGGAGGACTTCGCCGACCGGCCCGACCTCGTACGGGGCTACGTGGGCCCGCAGGGTCTGGACAAGGTCCGCTTCCTGGCCGACCCCCGGGTCGCGCCGGGCACATCCTGGGTGACGGGGGCCAACAAGGCGGACACGCACGCCCGCAACGTGGTCTGCGGGCGGGACTTCGAGGTGGACCGCTACCTGGACGTCGTGGTCGTCGAGCCGGGCGACCCCTGCCCCTCGTGCGGCGCGGGGCTGCGGCTGGACCGGGCGATCGAGATCGGTCACATCTTCCAGCTGGGCCGCAAGTACGCGGACGCCTTCGGCCTCGACGTCCTCGGCAAGGAGGGAAAGCCGGTCAGGGTCACGATGGGGTCGTACGGCATCGGCGTCTCCCGGGCGGTGGCCGCGCTGGCCGAGCAGACGGCGGACGAGCGGGGCCTGTGCTGGCCGGCGGCGGTCGCCCCGGCGGACGTGCACGTGGTGGCCGCGGGCAAGGCGGTACCGCTCGCGCTCGCCGAGTCGGCGGCGCAGTCGCTGGCCGGCTCGGGGCTGCGGGTCCTGCTGGACGACCGGCCGGGCCTGTCCCCGGGCGTGAAGCTCACGGACGCGGAGCTCATCGGCGTCCCCTGGATCCTCGTCGCGGGCCGCCGTTCGGCCGAGTCGGTCGTCGAGCTCCAGAACCGCGCCACGGGCACCCGCGAGGAGCTGCCGCTCGAGGAAGCCCTCGCCCGCCTGGCCCAGGCTTAGGGGGGACGGCGGGGCCGCGCGTCGGCCCCGCGGTCCTACGGCTCCGCGCCCGGCCTTCCCGCCCCTGCGGCGTCCGAGGACCGGGTCCGGACAGGGCCCGGGGACAGGGCCCGGGGAACGGAGGCGGGGCGGGGCGCAGGCGCGTGCCCCCGCGCCGCGGTCAGCTCCCCGCGGGCTCGTCGTCCCGCGGTGCGGCGGCCGGGGCCGGGCCCTCGCCCGGGGCGCCCGCGTGGGCATCGCCGCCCGGGGCGCGGGCGTGGGTGTGGCGGCCC
>NZ_JBEXOV010000024.1:0-89009 GCF_040611715.1 Streptomyces sp. NPDC006544
GACGTCTTCCACGTCATGGCCACCACCCGCCACGACACCGTCGTGACCCGCTGGGCCATGGACCATCCCGTTCACGACCTGTTTCCCGGACTCCCGAGGCAGAAGTGGAAGCGTCGTTCCTGCGGGAACGGCGCCCACGGCCCGCGCGTCTACGACTGGGCCAGGGTGGAGGTCCGGCCCTGGCACCGTGAGGACCGCCGGCACTGGGTGATCGCCCGCCGAAGCGTCAGCCGGCCCGACCAGGTCTCCTACTACATCGCGTACTGCCCGGCCGAGACGACCCTCGACGAGCTCATCCGCATCGCGGGCAGCCGTTGGGCGGTCGAGGAATGCTTCCAGACCGCCAAGCAGGAATGCGGCCTGGACGACTACCAGGTCCGCCGCTATCCCGGCTGGCACCGCCACATCACCCTCGCCATGGCCGCCCACGCCTGCCTCACCGTCCTGCGGGCCCGAGCCTCGGACACCGGGAAAGCAGAAACGGATCCTCCCAGCTCATACCCCTCACCCTTCCCGAAATCCGACGCCTGATCACCCGCCTCACCCACCGCCAACCAGCACCCGTCGAGCACATCCTCCACTGGTCACACTGGCGCCGCAGACGACAACACCAGGCCCGCACCAGCCACTACAAACGACGCGGACACACACCACCCGAAGCTGCCAACCTGTCAGACCAAAGACCGTTGCAGTACTAGGGCTCAGGCGATTACGAGAAGTGGTTCACGTCCACGTGTCGTACGCATCGAGCACAGCCTGAATCCCGTCTTCCCAACTACTGAAGTACCCCCGGATCATCGTGAGCGTTACCGCTGGCGTGGTTTTCCTGCCGTCCATCACAAAGGGGTGGCAGAAATCGCCCGATGTGTCCGCCGCGTACATATGCCCCACCCTGGTGAACCCACAATCGTTCGGGTTCGGATCGGTACACACGAAGACATAGACATCCCTGTCGTCCTCCTCGGGCGAGACGAGGAACAAGCCCCGCCTTGCCACCTCGTTCCGCACACGACGATCGATCTTCAACACATCCAGGAACGCCATGACCAACTCCGTCCGGTCTGCCCGGCCACCCCATCAGTGACCGATGACAGTCTGTTTTGTAAGGAGGAGTAGCGGCGGCAAGACCGCTCCACGTTGGCTTGAAAAGGCCCCGGTTCGCGCGCTTGCCACGAACAGGTGAGTCATCGCCGCGAGTCGACCCTCGAAGGGGTCGGCACCGCGGCCCGCAAGGGCAAGCACGGCGGCCGGCCGCCGGTCATCACCGAGGACCTGCTCCACACTGTTCTGCGACGCCGCGCGGGCGATGAGACGGTCGAACAGATCCAGCCCGATCTGATCACCGCTACCGGCCGCCGCAGGGGGCAGAACCCGAGCCTGTCCAGCATCTACCGGGCGCTCGCCGAACACGAGAAGCGTCAGGCGTACCCGGAGGCCGTCGAGCAGGCGCACGCCGACTTCGCCGCCCTTCAGAGGGTCGGGAGTATTCCGGGCCAGGGAACATCAGCGCATGATCTACGCAGCCCATCGTGCGAAGGGTGCCCCCGTGCTCGGGGCCCTGCCTGGCCAGGACGGACCCTTCGGCCGCCGGCCCGCCCCGGGCGAGCACGACGACACCCACGTGGACACCGAGGAGCGGCGCCGGGAGATGTCGATGCTCGATCTCCCGGATCTGCGGCACAACCCGCGCGCGCCGCAGTACAGGCGGCTCGGGGCCCTGGAAGTCCGGTACGGGAAGGCATCACGAGGATGTCCACCAAAGCGCCGCACTGTCGTGACGGTGCCGGAGTTCGAATGGATCGTACTCTTTGTCCAGGAATGGGTTGAGGAAGTAGCTGTCGGTGTCGGGGGCGCCGAAGACGGTTGAGCTTCCCGGGATCCCGCCTCGCGGCGGTGGCTTCGCTGGGACTTGGCGCGGTGCTCGGCCCCGAGGGCCCGCTCATCTTGCTGGGCAGCGGGGTGGCGGTCTGGCTGATGCGCCTGTTCAAGGCGGACGTACCGGCGCAAGGTCAGGCGATGGTGGGGGCTGCGGGGAGCTTCGCCGCGGTGAGCACCCTGCTGGGGCCGCCCATCACGGGGGCTTTCCTCCTCATGGAGGTGTCGGGGATCGGCGGGCCGATGCTCGGGGTCGTGCTGGTGCCGGGGCTGCTTGCCGCAGGTACCGGCTCGCTCGTGTTCGTGGGCCTGGACAACTGGACCGGTCTCGGCACGTTTTCCCTAGCGATCCCGGACGTGCCGCAGGCCACTTCGCCCACCGTGACCGAGCTCGGCTGGGCGCTGGTCATCGGCCTCTTGGCGGCCTCCGTGGGCACGGGCAGCCGGAAGCTGTCCCTGCTGCTTCAGGCGCGGGCCGAGCGGCACCTGATCCCCGCCACCGTGCTGATGGGCCTGGTGGTCGCCGGGCTCGCCATCGCCTACGCCCAAGGCTCCGGGAAGGCCGCGACCGAGGTCCTGTACTCGGGACAGTCCGCCCTGGGACCGCTGCTCTCCAACAGCGCCGGCTACACCGTCGCCACCTTGCTCTTGCTCCTCGCCTGCAAGGGGCTGGCCTACTGCGCCTCGCTGAGCGCCTTCCGAGGGGGCCCGATCTTCCCGGCGATGTTTCTGGGGGCGGCGGGCGGGATCGCTCTTTCGCACCTTCCGGAGCTGCAGCTGACCTCCGCGTTCGCGATGGGCATCGGCGCCATGTCGGTCGCCATGCTCAAGCTGCCGTTGACCGCGGTGCTGCTGGCCACCCTGTTGCTGGGGGTGCAGGGCCTGACCGTGATGCCGCTGGTGATCCTCGCGGTCGTGGTCGCCCATGTCGTGACGCTCCGGCCGGCGGGCCCGACGCCGGTGCACCGAAGACGTCCGCGCCGGCATGACGAACCGTCGGGCGGGCGCCCCATCCCCTCGATGGGCCCTTCCCGGGGGAATCGGCAGCAGTCACCGCACTCCTGCTCTGTCACCGCAGCCGATGCCCGCTGACTGACCGGTGCCGTCGTCCGTCCCGCGAGCCCGACACCAGGCCGGCTCCCTTCCTCTTCCAGGCGAGCGGGCCACCGCGTCAGTAGCCGGTGCCGCGCTTGACCTGGGCCCGCTCGATCACGTGGGCCCCGCCCTTCTCGTCCAGCGTGCGGCATGCGTCGGCGATGTCCTGCGTCAGGCGGTCGATCTGCTCGCGACTCAGGGTCTCCTTGACCAGGGCGCGCAGGATCTTCACGTTCTCCGCGTTGGGCGGGAGGGTGTAGGCGGGCACCATCCAGCCCCGCTCGGCCGAGAGCTGCCAGGCGATGTCGGACTCGTCGTAGGCGTGCTTGCCGGTGAGACGGAAGGCGACCAGCGGTAGCTGCTCGAGGTCTCTCCCGATCACTTCGAAGCGGCCGCTGCTCTGCAGGTTGTCCGCCAGCGCGTGGGCATTCTCCTGCATGATTTTCATGATGTAGGTGTAGCCCTGGCGGCCGAGCCGCACGAAGTTGTAGTACTGCGCGAGCACCATCGACGCACCGGTGGAGAAGTTCAGGGTGAACGTCGCGTCCGTCTTGCCCAGGTAGTTCTCGTAGAACACGAGATCCTTGGCCAGGTCGGCTTCCTCGCGGAAGACCAGCCATCCGATACCGGGGTAGACGAGGCCGTACTTGTGTCCCGAGACGTTGATCGAACGGACCTGTTCGAGCCGGAAGTCCCATTTCGAGTCCGGGTAGAGGAAGGGCCACACGAATGCGCCACTGGCGCCGTCGACATGGATCGGAATGTCGAGGTCCCGCTTCTTGCGCACGTCCCGCAGGAGCTTGTCGATCCCGACGACATCGTCCATGTGGCCGGTGAAGGTGGTGCCGAGGACGGCGACGACGCCGATCGTGTTCTCGTCGAGGTGCGGCTCCACGTCCTCCGGGCCGATCGTGTACTTGTTCTCGGCGAGCGGAACGATCCGCGGCTCGACGTCGAAGTAACGGCAGAACTTCTCCCACACGACGTGGACGTCGCCCCCGAAGACCAGGTTGGGCCGGTCGATCGACAGGCCGGCTGCCTGGCGGCGCTCGCGCCACTTCCACTTCAACGACAGCGCGCCGAGCATGATCGCCTCGGACGAGCCCTGGGTCCGGCACCCGGTCGTCCTGCCGGGCGCGTGGAAAAGGTCGGCGAGCATGCGCACGCACCGCTGCTCGATCTCGGCGGAAATGGGGTATTCCGCGTGGTCGATGAAATTGCGGTGCAGGTTCTCGGCGATCAGCCGTTGGGCCTCCGGCTCCATCCACGTGGTGACGAACGTGGCGAGGTTGCGCTGCGGGTCGCCCTCCATGGCGAGATCCACATCCACGAGCCTCATCGCATCGGTGGCGGCCATGCCCTCCTCGGGGAAGGTCTCCGAGGGAGCGGGCACCGTCAGAAACCGGTTACCGAAAAGAGTCGAATCGTCATGCTTCGTCATGCCTCGATTCAACAGCTCGCGGTCTGGTACGGGCGCGGGACACACCGGTCTCCGACGGTCGCCGTTGTCCGTCGGCCGCGCGGAACAGGGCGCGCCGAGAAGGAGACGACCAGGAGCCAGGCACGATCCTTCGCCCTCGTGGCACTTCGGCGCGGCCCGCCATCCCGGTGAACCGCATGGTGCGCCTGCCGTACGCCGCCCAGGGCAGTGGGAGGCTGGTCCACGAGCCGGCGCGGCAGCGCATGTGCGGGTGCATCGGGGGGCCGTGGACAAGGGACCGAGTAGAAGCCGCCGCGAGTCACGGCGCGCCATCCTGCGGTCGCTGCTGGCCACGGCCATCCTGCTCGCCGCCTACTACCTGCTGCCGCTCGATTCGGCTTTCACCACGGAAACGGTCCTCGGGCTCGTCGGCGGCATCGCCGCGGTGACGCTGCTCCTGATCTGGCAGGTCAGCAAGATCGCGCGGTCGCAGCGGCCCAGGCTGCGGGCCATGGAAGCCGTGGGGACGTCCCTGCCGCTCTACCTGCTCCTGTTCGCCACGACCTACTACCTGATCGAGCACAGCGCCCCCGCCAGCTTCAGCGAGACGCTGTCACGGTCCGACGCGCTGTACTTCACCATGACCGTGTTCAGCACGGTCGGCTTCGGCGACATCAGCCCGCGCAGCGAACCGGCCCGGCTGCTGGTCACGGGCCAGATGACGGCGAACCTCCTGCTGATCGGCGTCGCCGCCCGGTTCCTGATGTCAGCGATCGAGCAGGCCAGAACCCGGCAGCAGCGCCCCTCGGCCGACGACCGGAACGAGGGGACCCCGGACGCACTGTGACGGCCGCCGTCACCTCTCGACCTTGGCCGTGACGCGGCGGGCCGCCTCAGGCCCTGGTGCTGCGGCCCGCCCGGTGAGGCAGGCCGCGACGACACCTTGCCGGTTGCTGCCTACAGCTTGTCGACCTCGTGGGTCTGCGGCGTTCCGCCCCGCTCCTTCAGCTTGTCTTCCACCTCGGCGGCCTCGAAGTCCCAGGCGAGCGAGCACGCCGACCGCTGCGAGGCCCGCGCTGAGCTGGTCGGTGATCTTCGCTGCGCCCTCTTCGGTGATCTTGAGGCCCTTGTGGAAGAAGTGGCCGATGACGTCGCCTCCGACGAGACCGCCTCGAGCTCGCCACCGCCGAGTACGTCGACTGGTACAACCACCGACGACTCCACGGTGAAATAGGGCATATCCCGCCCGCCGAATACGAGACCAACCATTACTACGAAACCACGAAACCCCAGGTCACAGTCACGACCAAGAGTCTCGATCAAACCCGGAACGGTTCACCCGGTGCACCGTCGAGGGCACGAGCCGCAGGTGGTGGGCGATGCGGGCCAGGTCCCCACCGCCGCAGGACCCTGGCCTTGACGATCCGCCGCTCGGTGCGGGTCGCCGTCCGTCGGGGGTGTGGTGCGGGCGGAGGAGTGGTCGCTCATGCGGCCTCACCGCGGGCCCGGTAGCGGGTGGCCCAGCGTTGGGCGGTGGTGGGTGAGACCTGGAAGCGTTCGGCGGCACGGCGCAGTGGCCAGCCGTCCTCGACCACGCAGCCGGCCAGACGCAGGCGTCCGGTCTCGGTCAGGGGTGCATTACGGTGGGGCACGAGGGCCTTTTGGTCGGTGTTGACGTCGCAATCCACACCGAACCCGGAAGGCCCTCACCCGTTCAAGAGGCCTCAGCCGAGACCCCCATCACCCGTCCACAACGTCCCGGGGCAATACACCTACCCCACCGCCCGGTGTGCCAGCGCCTCCACCTGGACAGTGGTCGTAGCCGGCCCGGCTCCCGCCTCGGATACCGTGTTCCTCTACGGGGTGCCATAACGGATGTGACGCCCCCCACCGGAGGTAGTCAGCGTATGAGTTCAAAGCGCAGCAAGAATCCAGCCCTGCCCGTACTTGACGACGCATTCCGACTCACGTCGGTCAAGGATGCCGAAGAGTCCACCCGTGACTTGGCCGCGCGGCTGGCCACCACCGAGCTGCGCCGCGTTTCCCACCCGGGCCGGGTCACCTGGGAGCCCACCGATCAGGCCGATCCCGTACCGGTCCCGCCGAGTGTGGTCGACGGTGACGGGGACCTGTGGCTGCGGGACCGGGGCACTGGCACCTGGACCATGCCCGAGTTCAACCCGAAGGAGTTCCCGGCCCGCTGTGGCGAGGTTCTGACGTGGAACCAGCTTGCCCGCGAGTTCGGCCCGCTTACCGCACTGGCCGACGACCGCCGCATCGGCGGCGGCCGGCGCTGACCGCGCAGTCTTCTGGTGTCGCTGGTCGGTGAACTGAGCAGTCGTCAAGGCTCTGACCTGGGGTTGTGCAGTTTGGGTGAGCGGTTTTGGTGATGGGTCGGCTCACTGAATCTGCGTAGCATCGGGGTTCGTTGGTCTTCTGACCTGCGTTGCTCGTCGGCCTGACCGCCGCCGCTGCGCAGGTTGGTTGAGTGCTGCGCAGATTCACCGGTCGGCGACAGCTGGTCTTCGACCCGTTCGACCCGACCGAGATTGATGCGAGTGGTCGTTACGTCCGACTTCTCTTCGTTCGTGATCGCTCGATCGTGGTATCGATCGTTGTCCGGGCTGCTCGATGGGCATGTCCATGTTGAGATGCGGGCGTGGAGAGAGAGCCGTATCTCAGCGATTTGTAGGATGGGCTGTGGGCGTTGATCGAGCCGATGATGGCGGCCTGGAAACAGGGCCGGGTGGCGCGGTCGGCGACCGGGGATCCCGGGTCCTGTGACCTGAGGGAGGTCGTGAACGCGATCTTCTATCAGAACGGGTGTCGGCCCTTGCGGGTGGTGTACTCGTCGACGCCGACTACTCGCGCAGCGGGCACTTCCGGCTCGGGAAGTGCGTCTACCAGCCGCAGGACAGTGCTGCGGCTGACCGGCGCACCGACGATGTCGGCCAGCCGGGATCCGGCCCGGCCCGCGAGGGCGAGACCGATCGCCGCCGGGTCGAGCGAAGTCGCTCGGTCCGCTGGCCGTGCCTTCGGGGCAGGCCGGGTATCTGCCCGGCGAACGTCCTGCGCCCGAAACCAGCTTCCGAGGTGTCACAGGGAGTTCAGCCATCACTCACAGTGCTTGGATCACACAACCTGAGCCAGAACTCAGGAAATGACGGCAGCGTCGCCTTCCCGGTGACCACCCCGCCGATCTGCTTCGGAAGTCGGTCCTCATTCGTTCAGCGGAAAAACGGCCGTGCCGACTGAGGCGGACCCGTCCGGCGTACATCACCCTCGGCGGACCAGCCCTCAACGGGAGCGGACGTGCTCACACTGGCATGTGACGGGCGAAGAACGACCGTACGAGGTTGCGCACGGCGGGCACGGTGACGCGCGGGCCTGCCCGACCGACCATGGCGGCGCGTCCGGCATCGGTCATCAGGCCGGCCGTGTGGAGCTGGGGGACGAGGGCCGCATAGTCGGTGAAGACCCAGTGCGTGGTGTCGTCGCGCTGCCGCCGGGTGACGGGGCCCGAGTGAGCGAGGAGGGCTGCCCAGGACCGGTCCAGCCTGGCGTCGCGGAAGCCGTCGGTGCCGGCCAGGAGCAGCGGCCGGTCCGTCCCGTGCCGGGCCACCGGCAACAGTTCGCCGTCCATCTGGTCGAGGTACCCCTCCAGGTTGACGGCGGCGGCGATCCGCCGGTCCTCGTGGAGTGCCTGCGCGGCCGCGGTGCCGCCCGCGGAGTGTCCGTAGACCCCGGCCCGGTCCAGCCCGAGGGTGTCGAGGACGAAGCGGAGGTCGGCGACCCTAGTGTCGATCATGGTGCGGAAGGTAGCCGCGTCCATGTCCGGGCGCAGCATGGTCGTCCGGATCCGGTCGCGTCCCGGCCGCTCGTTGGGGAACTCCACCTCGCTCGCGTCTCCGGGGTGGTCAACGGTGATGACGGTCCAGCCGTACGAGGCGAGGTCGGTCGCCAGGGAGCTGCCCATCGTGCGGGCGTCGCCGCCGCCGGGGCTGTAGAGCAGTACGGGGCGCCGGCCGGGCACGGGTGGGGCGCCGGCTCGGGCGTGGGTGAGAGTGGCTGCCCAGTCGACCCCCGTCGCCGGCAGGTGGGGCGGACCAAGTGGGCTAGGAAGGCAAATGCGCCGGCGGCGCCAGGCGTGAGCTGCGGGAGGCGCGGGAAGCCGCGGCCGGGCACGGCCGGCCGCAGGATGGCGACCATGAGCTCGCGTACGCCTATCTCGGGCTGCCACGGGTCGTTGCGGGAACGGTCGACGAGGTGCAGGATCCGGGCGCCGACGGGGTACGGGCCGGTGGGCGCGGGCAGCCGGAGGAAGAGCCCGGCGGAGCGCTCGGAGCCCGAGGCGGAGCCGGGGGCGGCCGTGGCGAGGAACAGGGCGGCGGCGCCGGCGAGGGCGCCCTTGGTGAAGGAACGGCGGCCGGGCGTGAAGGAATTGGTCATGGACGGCATCCTGGGGGCGGGTGCGGTGGCGGGGCGAAGCTTGCGGCCCGACCCGAAAGGCTGGCTGGGGACAGGGAGATGTGCGTGATCCGGATCCATTTCACGGCGGAGGATTTCGCCCGGGTACGGTTCGCGCCGCGGCCCTCGCCGGTACCCGAGCTGCACGCTGCCCTGATGATGCTGGGCGCCCCGCACGAGGAACTGCTGTTCGGGCTCTGGCGGAACAGACTGTTGCGGAGCCTGACGAGCGCGGTCGGACCGCTCGCGGACCTGGCGCCGGACGGGCTGGCCCCCGCCTTCCTCGACGTCCTCGGCGACACGCTGGACGAGGGGGTCGCGCTGATCAGGGCCGCCCGCCCGGAGTCCGTGCGGGCCGGGATCGAGCAGGTGTACGCGTGACGGCCGGCCCCGCCGTGGATCCGCGCCCTGCACGGCGGGACCGCCGACGCCTGGCGGACACTCGGCCGGGCACAGCGGGCGGCCCATGAGGCGGTACTCGCGCCGGTCTGGCCTCTGGTTCAGGACCTGCACCGGGCGGAGTTCACCCGCCATGCCCTAGCCGTCGCCGAACACGGCCTCGGCGCCACCCTGACCGACCTGGCACCGGGGTCACGGCTGCGCGACGGAGTCTGGGAATGGCTGGGGCCGGGAGCCGGGGGTGTGCGGGAGATACACCTCGGGGGACGCGGAATGATCCTGCGCCCGACATTCCACTGGCGTCGCGGCCCGCTCGTTCAGCACCTGCCGGACCGCCCGACGGTGCTGACCTACCCGGCAGGCCGAGGGCTGCCGCTCGTCCCGGAAAGGAGCGGCCAAGCGGACGAGCCCCTCGCGGGAGTCCTCGGACGCACCCGACTCGCGCTCCTGCGCGCATTGGACGAGGCACGTACGACCACAGGACTGGCCCGCTGTATCGGCGTCAGCAACGCCACGGCCTCAGCCCACGCCTCGGCCCTACGCGCCGCTGGTCTCCTCACCACCACGCGCACAGGCCGTTCGGTGCACCACGCGCGAACGTCCTTGGCGGAGCTGCTGCTGACCGGCGGCACCGCCGACGGCTGACCCGCGCCAGCCGGACAGGCCAGAGTCCCAGGAGACGCCGGTAGGGCGGGCTCATTTCCAGACGGCAAACGCCTCGTCGTCGCTGCGCCGCAGCAGGCCACCCTTGACCCACTCGACCTTGTCGGGCGCCGTGCTGGAGCCCGATGCGGCGAGGTAGACGGAGCAGGCCTCGTAGCTCTCGCCGGCCGGGGCCTGCTTGAACTTGCTGGAGTCGTGCTCGTCGAGGCACTTGTCGAACTTCGGGGCGTCCTTGTAGCTGAGCTTGCCGTCCGCGCCCACGATGGGTTGCGGGAAGGCGCTCATGATGTTCAACCGGGTCAGCGCGTCCCCGTCCGCTGTGACGTCGAAGGAGGGGCCGTTCACGTCCCCGGCATCGGTCTTGGTCACGCGGTAGTGGACGTAGTACGGCGTACGGCCTTGATACTGGTCTGCATCCTTGAGCACGGACAGGTCGCCGGAGGTCCCGGCGTCCACGCGCTCCACGCTGACCTCCAGATTGTCCTTCTTCGCCTTTGCGCCGAAGGAGAGCTCCTGGGTGTCGGAGCATCCGGTGAGTACGAGTGCGGCGGCAGTGGCGGTGAGGACGGCGAATACGGTACGGCTGTTCAAGATTCCCCCTGGGTTGGTGATCGAAGGGATTGCGGGCGGTCGGCGGTCAGGACTTGCCGACACGGCCCCGGGTGAGCATCAGGTCCATGGCGACGAACGCCCCCAGCCCCAGAAGCGCGGCAAGGTGCAGCACCCACCAACCACGTTCAAAGCTGCTGACGCGGCCCGCTGAGACAACGTCGTTCCCGAGCAGCACCAGCGGAAAGGTGACGGCGCACAGAAGACCCGCGACCCTGAGGGCAAGAAACCGCGCGTGCGGCCAGATGGCGCGGCCGGCGATGGTGAGCATGCCAAGGAACGAGAGCAACCATGGCCAGGTCAGCAGCCCACGCCAGGGGTCCACGGCCGGGAAGAGGTCCAGCCCCAGGACGTCCTCTGTCAGCAGGAAGGCACCGCCCTTTGACGTTCCGCCCTCGTACTCGAAGAGCATGGCGGGCAAGGGCATCGCGGCGGCGAGCACCGCCAGCACTGCGGCACAGGTCAGCATCGCTCCCGTGACGAGGCTCCAGCGAGGCCCGTAAGCGTCCGGCAGGGCAGGCTGGCGGGCGCCGACGGCCGGGCCCGGCTGCCACACTGGCGCGTACGGACGAGCGGAGTCCGTGTACGGATCCCCGCCCACGGACGAGTGGGCCGCCGAGGTTCCCACCTCGAAGATCCGCACGTGTGCGGGCGCGTACCGCCGCGTCTTGGCGGTCAGCTTCCCGAGGTCGAACTTCCGCCGCTCGAGCGCTACATGGAGCTGTGCGGGCATCGACGCATCGGGTGGCAGCACCTCGGCCCCGGCGGGTACGGCCACACCGTCGCGCAGTTGCGTACCGATCAGTACCTGCGGCCCGAGCGCGGCCGACTCGGCGACGACGAAGGCGGTGACATCGGTCCACGGCAACCGGACGTGGCCGATGCGCACGCCGGAGGAGTCGAACTGGAAGAGGACGCGCCGCGCGTCGAACCACGTGAAGACGTAGGGCACCAGCAGCACGATGACCGTGCCGCCCTTCACGTCCAGGGCCCAGCCGAGGACCAGCGCGACACCCACCAGAGCGCCGATGACGCCCCAGAGCTTCGCGAGGTCGGATGGGGAGAACGGCCCTGTGACACGGTAGCGCTCCCAGCGAGCGCGTCGGCGCGCAGCTCCTGCCGGCGGCATGGGTGCGTGTTGCGGACGGGTCATGCTGCTATCCCCTGGTGTGTGCTTCAGGCCAACACGGAACGCGACACCTCTCGGGCACCCCCCGCGAGCCAGGGTCGGCTCGCGGAACGTTTGTACCTCACACCGGTGTTGGGCCGCCCACACTGTGGGCAGCCGGAGACGAGGATCACAGAGCAGGGAGCCGGCCCAGAGGGCATTTCCGTCACGTTGGTCCATCTCGGCCTGTCCGGCCTGTTCGGCCTGTCCGACTGATCGGCTGGTCCGGGTATCGCGCCGTGTTCGGGGTGAGCCAGCGCGTCATACGGTTGATCGTCGCGAGGCGAAGCGCGGCGGCCGAGCGCTGCCGGCGAGTGGTCAGGGGCAGGTACACGTGTGCTCTGCTCTGCGGGGTGGGCCCCCAGGGACCGGTGGCTGGCTGTTTCCGGTGGCCGCTAGGGTGATCGACATGATGGGGGCAGCGGGCGACCTGGTGGGCGGGCGGTATCTCCTGGTGGAGATGGTCGGGCGCGGAGGGATGGGGCGCGTGTGGCGTGGCCGCGACTCGCTGCTCGACCGCGAGGTGGCGGTCAAGGAGGTGCTGCTGCCGCCCGAAACGGCGCCGCACGTCCGGTCGGAGCTGATCGCGCGCACCGAGCGGGAGGCACGGGCCGCAGCCCGGCTCCGGCATCCGGGCATCGTGACGGTCCACGACGTGGTGCACCACCAGGGTGTTCCGTGGATCGTGATGGAGTTCATCACCGGGCCCTCGCTAGCCGGCCTCGTCAGGGCCGAAGGACGCCTCGGCTGGGAGCGGGTCGCCGCCCTCGGGGAGACGATCGCCGACGCCTTGGCCCACGCGCACGCCGCCGGGGTGGTCCACCGCGACCTGAAGCCCGACAACGTGCTGCTCGCCGGTGACAGGCCGGTCATCACCGATTTCGGCATTGCCCGTCTCCTGGACGCCACCCAGCATCTGACAGGGACGAATACCGTCATCGGCACTCCGCAGTACATGCCGCCGGAGCAGTTGGAGGGCCGACGTGTGGGGGCCTCGGCGGACATGTGGGCGCTCGGTGCGACCCTGTACACCGCGGTCGAGGGACGCCCGCCGTTCGACGGGTCGACCCTGACAGCGGTCATCACGGCCGTGTTGACCCAGCCCGCGCCGTCGGCGGTGCGCGCCGGCGCCCTGGCGGACCTGCTCGGTGAGCTGCTGTCCAAGGACCCGGCACGGCGCCCTGACGCCGTGAGCACGCGGGCGCGGCTGGATGCCGCCCGGTCGGCGGCGCCGAGCGCCGTGGCCGCGGGGTACATCCCCACAGTGAGGGTGCAGGCCCCGGCGGTTCCCGCAGACGTGGCCGCTCTCGCGAGCGCGCCCACCGCGGCGGCACCGGCCGCCCCCGCCCTCGCGTCGTCCGGGCCGCGCCGCCGTGGTGTCCTGCTGGGCGTATTGGCCGCCCTAGGCGCGGCATCGGGGACGGTCATCGCCGTGCGCCAGTTTGCCGACCATGACGCCCCGTCCGCCAAGAACCGGGCCGGCGACTCGTGGAGCGCACTCAACGTTGCCGACAGCACCGTGATGTCGCTCGCCTACAGCCCCGACGGAGGGCTCTTGGCCGTGGGCTGCCAGGACGGCACCGTCCGGCTCTGCGACACCACCACCCGGACCGTTGCGGCCACCCTCGCCACGAAGGCCGAGGAGGTGCGGCACCTTCTGTTCAGCCCCGATGGCAGGACCCTCGCCACCGGCACGGCGCTGGGTGCGTCAAAGGCCGAACTCTGGGACGTGGCGACCCGCACCAGCCGCTCCACCCTCGACCGCCACGGCCCTGTCGGCGACGTGCTCGCCTTCAGCCCCGACGGCAGAACTCTCGCCGTCTCCGGCGACGACGACCTCCTGATGTGGGACACAGCCACCGGCACACTCACCGCCACGCAGACCGGTGACCGGGGCTGGCTGAACGTCCTGGCCTACAGCCCCGACGGGAAGACCCTCGCCATCGGCGGAGAAAGAGGCCAGGGACATGCGCTGCGGCTGTGGACCCCCGGCTCCAGCAAGGATCCCGCCGTGACCGAAATCCTCGATGGAGCAGTGGAGTCGGTGGCGTTCACACCCGACGGACGGGGCGTCATCACCGCAAGCCAGGGGAAGAACGGGCTGCGCCTGACGGACCTGGCCCACCCGGCTGGCACCGCGACCACCGTCCTCGACCAGGAGGTCATCCAGCGGGCAGCAATCAGCCCGGACGGCAGCACCATCGCCGCCGTCATCATTTCCGACCGCACCGTCAAACTCGCTTTGTGGTCCCTCGCAACCCGCACCCGCATCACCACCGCAGACCTCAGCAGCACCCTTGGGGGCGGGATCCCGGTGCAGCCGATCTTCAGCCCCGACGGACGGACGCTGGCCACCGCCAGTGAGGACAACACCGTCCGACTTTGGCCGCTCCCCATCCAGGCCGCTCACCCGTAGCCACGGCCTCTGGTCGGCACAGAGCCCGGCGGCCCGGGGCACGTGAGGTTGTGAGTGTTTGGCGTCGAGGCCATGACATCAACGGAGGGCAAGGGTCCCGTGTGGGGCTGCGTGGTGCCGATCGGGCTAGGGGGTGTCTGACAAATGATCATCCGGCTGGTTCGCGGAGCCAGAGGATCAGGGAGGCCAGGACGAGCCCGGCGCGGTAGCGGTCGGCGAGCTTGTCGAACCTGGTCGCGATCGCCCGGAACTGCTTGAGACGGGCGAAGCATCGTTCGACCACGTTGCGTTCGCGGTAGATGACCTGGTCGAAGGCGGGCGGCCGGCCGCCAAGGCGCCCTCGGCGCTGGCGGTTGGCCACCTGGTCGCGGCGTTCGGGGACCGTGGCTGTGATGCCCCGGCGCCGCAGCAGATGGCGGATCGCCCGGCTGGAGTAGGCCTTGTCGCCCAGCACTCGGTCGGGTGTCGTGCGCGGCCGGCCCGTGGTGGCGCGTCGGATGCGGATGCCGTCGAGGACCTGGGCGAACGCGGTGGCATCGTTGACGTTGCCGGGCGTGAGCACGATCGACAGCGGCAGGCCCCGGCCGTCGACGGCGAGGTGGACCTTGGTGGTCAGCCCGCCTCGGGACCGGCCGAGGGCCTGGCGCGTCTGCGAGCGGCCCGGATCGTCCAGTTCGTCCCCGTCCGCGCCCCCCTTTTGCGGGCGCCGGCGGCGTGCTGATGGGCCCGGTTGACCGTGGAGTCGACCGCGACGGTCCACTCGACCCGGCCCACCGCGTCATCGCGGACCTGGACGTGCTCCAGCAGCTTCGCCCAGGTGCCGTCCGCTTCCCAGCGGGCGAACCGCTCGTAGACGGTCTGCCACGGCCCGTACCGCTCAGGCAGATCGCGCCACGGAGCACCGGTCCGCAGCCGCCACAACACACCGTTGACCACCTGGCGGTGATCACGCCACGGACGGCCACGTCCGTCCACCTGCGGCAACAAGGGCTCTATCCGCTCCCACGCCGCTTCCGTCAACTCACCTCGACCTGCCACAAGATCAATTATCAGACACGCCTTAGTGATCGTCGCGATCGGGATCGGCGTGATGATGATCGGCAAGAACATGATCACCTCAGAGAACTCGACTCTCTGGGGCAGCCAGGTGATCAAGTAAGGCGCGACCTGCCGGAGCTGCTCCAGGGGGCGGCGAGGTGACCCACTCGTTGGGCGCCGAAGAAGCCAGGGGCAGGCAGGACGGAAGCAAGGACTTCTTCGGCCGGATCGCCGTCCTCGTCGCAGGCGCCGTCCGTGCGGGCGAAATCGCACTCATGTGGGTCACGATCAAGCACCGGAAACTCGAACCAGAGCCACAACACTCACGGGTGATACACCGGTGAGTGCACAGCACTGTCGCAACTGTCGTACCCGGCGGTAATCTGCGGACCGGTCCGCAGCATGGGGGAGTGGTATGGGAACCGTCACGGGATTCGATCCTTCCGCAGAGCACGAGAAGACCCGTGCCGCGCTGGGTGCCGTAGTCCCGCGGCTCGTCCGGCTGCTGCGCGACGTCCCCGACCTGGACGCGGCCTCCGGTGTCCCCGTGTGGACGGTGAGCGACGTCGGCTCGCACCTCTCGGCCGTGTACATCGGGTACTCCTCCGCCAGCAGCGCGGACGAATCCATGGACTGGGACAGCATCCTGCCGGCGGGGGAAGGGCCGTTCAGCGAGCGGATCGCGGCCATGAACGCCACATCAATAGGCCTCTTCGGCGGCAACGACAGGGCCCGTCTGGGCGACTTGGTCGCCGAGTGGGGCGAGGTGTTCCTGCGGGTCACCGAGCACCTCGCCCCGGACACCCCTGTCACCGTGCCCTGGTTCGGGCAGGACATCACGCTGGCGACGGTGACAGGCCTGATGCTCAGCGAGAGCCTCGTGCACGGTCTGGACATCGCCCGCGGCGCCGGACTCTCGTGGCCGATCAGCCCGAACGAGGCGCGCCTGGCACTCGGTCAGACACTAGCGACGACGATGCCACTGGCCCTGGACTCCGAGAAGGCACGAGGTGTCAGCATTGCCCTCGACCTCGCCATCAAGGGCGGCCCGCGGCTGGCGGTCGTCGTCGACGACGGAACGGTGACGGTGACCCGCGATGCTCCGCCACGCGCCTACGACTGCAGGATCACGGCGTCGCCGACCGCGTTCCTGCTGGTCTCCTTCCGGCGCACGCCGACCTGGAAGGCGATCGCGCGCGGCCAGATGCGAGCCTCCGGCCGCAGACCGTGGCTCGCCATGCGGCTCGGCGAACTCATCGCCACTCCCTGACCCAGGGCTGATTCATAGTCCTGTCTGCATCGAGTGGGACACGCGACTGGCTGAGGACAAGAGCGCGCACACCACGCCCCAGGAACTGCGGAACTTCTTCGCCGGGGCCCGGGCGACCGAGGTCACGGCATTCGACGCGGGGCCCTGGGACGGCAAGTTGAGCTGCGGCTTCCTGCCGTCCGCGGGACACCCGATCGTGTGCGCATGGACCGACTCCGGCACATCCGGCCGGGTAGTGCTCGCAGACGAACAGAGTCTCCCCGGGGCCGCCGAGATCGCCCGGCGCTTCCGCACCGCATCAGAGAAGCGCACCTGACCCGCACCGCGTACCTCCCGGCGATCCGACCGCCTCTCGACGGACGTCGGCCGGGAAGCCGGATCCGGGTGGAGGCCGGTGCCGGCGCCCAGCCCCCCTCTCCAACGTGTGGCATCGCCGGCGCCGCGAGACAATCGGTGCATGAGCGGCACAGAGCCCGGAAGCACAGAGCCCGGGGATACGGGGCGCTACGGCGAGCGGGTCTTCCGCCCCGAGGCCCGCGGTGAGGGAGACCGGATCGACCTCGGCTCCCTCACCTACGACGAGACGACCATGTCCCGGCTTCGGCAGCTGGGCGTGGGACCGGGCTGGACCTGCCTGGACATCGGAGCCGGCACCGGGACGGTGGCGCGCCGGCTACTGGAGGAGGCGGGCGTCGCGGAGGTCCTCGCGGTGGACCGCGACGTACGTTTCCTCGCCGCGCATCCCGTACCGGGGCTGACCCCGTTCCAAGCGGACATCACCGCGGACGGATTCTCCCCGGGCCTCTTCCGGCTGGTCCACGCCCGCTTCGTCCTCATGCACCTGCCGGACCGGCCGCGGCTGGTCGCCCGGCTCTCGGAGCTGCTCGCCCCCGGCGGGGTCCTGGTGATCAGCGATGCCGTGGACCTGACCACGGACTCGGCGCCCCTCACCCCCTACACCAGCGCGATGCGGGCCATGTGGCACGGGCTGCGCGACAGCATTGGGACGGACGTGTCGCAGGTGGTCCACCACCCCGAGCTGCTTGAGGCGGCGGGGCTGGAATCCGTGGCTGCCGAGATCCACGTACCACCGCTGCTGCCGGGCAGCGCGATCAGCCGGTTCTGGGCGGACACCTGGGACCGGGCCCGGGCGGACATGCTGGCGACGGGGCTCGTCGACGAGGACCGGCTCGCCGAGGCCCTGCGCCTGATGGACTCGCCCGCGTATGCCGGGCTGTCACCCGGCATGCTCACGGCCTGGGGCTGGAAGCCCGGAAACTCGTAGGCGTCCGTCCTCATCGGGGGCAGAGTTGGTTACTGGGGGGTAGGCGTGCCCCGTCGGGGTGTTGTACGGTCCCTTCCGTCAGCGGAAGGGTGGTGCCGTGCGTCGTCCCTCGCGTGCACCACGGTCATGACCTGTCGGGCTTCGAACGCGACGCGTTCACGCACGGAGGCAGCACGCGTCCCGTCCTGCGCCGCGGCAGCGGGCCCGCGGTGATCGTGATCGCGGAGATACCCGGGATCACCCCGAAGGTCCTGGAATTCGCCGAGCGGGTGGCCGCGCTGGGCTGCACCGCCGTGCTCCCGGTCCTGTTCGGCACGCCCGGCCGCGACCCCCACCCCACGGCCCGCGGCCTGTTGCGGGGCGCGCTGTACACCGCGTCCAGCGTCTGGAACGTGTGCGTGAGCCGCGAGTTCACCGTCCTTGCCACCGGCCGGAGTTCGCCCGTCGTGAGCTGGCTGCGCGCACTGTCCGCGTACGAGCACCAGCGCTGCGGCGGCCCGGGCGTGGGCGCCGTCGGCATGTGCCTGACCGGAGGCTTCGCCCTGGCCATGGCCGTCGATGAGCACCTCCTCGTGCCCGTCCTGTCGCAGCCGTCCCTCCCCCTGGGCATCAACGCCCGCCGACGGGACGGCATCGACATCTCCCCCGAGGACCTCGCCACTGTCCGGGGACGCTGCGAGCGCGAGGGCCTGCAGGTGCTGGGGCTGCGCTTCAAGAGCGACCGGCTCACGCCCGGTGCCCGTTTCGCGTTCCTGCGCCGCGAGCTCGGTGATGCTTTCGTCGCCGTCGAGCTCGAGGACGACGACGCCAACCCCGAAGCCGTGCTGCCTCCGCACTCGGTCCTCACCGAGCACCTCGTCGACCAGCCCGGGCAGGCCACCCGCGCGGCGCTGGACGACGTGTTCGACCTCTTGCGGACCCGCCTGCTCCCTGACACGTGCGGCTAGTGCCGCATCAGACAACGTTCGCCCCGTGCGTCGCACCGATGAGGCGGGGTGGAGGATAGCCCCGTGAGCTTCGATCTTGCGGTTCTAGCGATGGACGAATCAGCCGATGCTGCGGCGGCGCGTGCGATGTTCGATCGGTGCACCTCCAAGCACCACGACGAGGGTGAGTTGGATGAGCGAGTGGTCGGGTTCTATGAGCGGCTGCGCTCGCTGTTCCCGGACCGTCCCCCTTTCGCCGCGGAGTCGCCGTGGATGTCGACGCCGCTGACGATCGGTATCGACCACGTGATCATGAATCTGAGCTTCTCGTCGGGGAGCGACTCGGCAATCAAGGCGATCGAGGAGCTTGCAGCGGAGTTCCGCCTGGTCATCTGGGATCCGCAGTCCCAGGAAGCCCATCTGCTGGGGCGTGATTGACCATGCGCTCTGCTCGATTCAGGCGATGTTCGCCCTGCTGACGACGCTGCGGAGGCGTTTGTCGGCGACGTGCTTGTTCCGCCAGATGATGTAGCGGCGGATCATGCTGCCCTGGGCCTTGTGGCTGGCGTGGTCGGTGCCGTGGAGGGCGAAGGAGCGCAGGGCGGTGAACTGGGCCTCGATCCGGTTGAGCCAGGAGCTGTTGGTCGGGGTGTAGGCGATCTCGACGTTGTTCGCCGCAGCCCAATTGCCCCGGCAGGCTGGTGGACGACCACGTACCCGGCCCGACCATGTCGGGGGCGATAAGGCGTACTCGTCACGCCGCAATCGGCGTCACCTGCGCAGACGCCAGATCAAGCACACGATCCCCGAACCGAGAGACCAGCGGGCCAACCGCCAGCGCCGCGGCAGCCAAGGCGGTCGGCCCGCAGGGTTCGACAAGGCGATCTACCGGCGCCGCAACGAAGTCGAGCAGACCATCAACCGCCTCAAGAACTTCCGGGCCGTGGCCACGCGCTTCGACAAGCGGGCGTACGTCTTCCACGGAACGGTCACCGTGGCCGCGATCCGCCTATGGCTCCGCCCGAAGTGAAGCTCCCGTTCAGAGATCCTCGGCACCCGGGTAGTGGAGGCGAAGTTCGCTGAGTACGCGCTCGTCGACAGCCCTGACATCCCACAAGGAGCTGTCGAACTCGGTCAGGACAAGCACCAGCTCGTCCCCGGCGAACCCACATACTTCAGCGTCGATCAACTGAAGGAAGGGGGTCGACAACGACAACAGCGTCAACGTGTCCATGCCGGAGTCTGCGGACCTTCTCTCCATCTCGACACAGCGAGGATCGACGATCTCGTCAAGTTCGACGCGCCAGGTCAGGTCCAGGCCGAAGATGCCGAGGCGAACCAGCAGCTCGGCCAAGGTCACGTAGTGCTTTCCGCGCCAGGCACGAAACGTGATCCCCTTCATCCCCGCCTCTGCTTCGGCTGTATAGCGCGACATGCGACCCCCTTCGTTCAGCGAACACTAGGCCACAGCCCTGATCGGCTCACACGACCCATCGGACAGTCCCTAGATCGTTTCCTTCGGATCACCTCGCCGACCAGATGAAGAGGGCGGCGAGGTGGAGCCCGGCGAGGTAGGTGGTGGCGGTCTTGTCGTAGCGGGTGGCCAGGCCGCGCCATTGCTTGAGCTTGTTGATGCAGCGCTCGACGGTGTTCCGTCGCTTGTAGGCCTCGCGGTCGAAGGCCGACGGCCTGCCACCGCGGCTGCCGAGGCGTTTGCGGTTGGCGGGTGGGTCGGCGGGCTGCGGGATCACCGCCCGGAGCGGGCATCCCCGGACCCTCCCGGCGGTCTCGTGGGCATTGGTGTACTGGACCGTCGCAGCAGGGCAAGGCAAGGGGCGGGCACGCGTGACGGACTGGAATGACTTCGAGTGGGTCGTCCGGAGGCTGGAGGTCCGGGACCCGCAGCGGCTCTCGGGTGAGGAGCCGGATCTGGACGAGTGCACCAAGCAGACGATGACGGCGCTGGCCGTCTCACTGGGCTGCCTGTACGAATTCTGCGTCGACTACGACTGCTACGACGACGACACGCCCTACTACGCGTGGTGGGTCCGGCTTCCGGCGGCCGAGCACGCCAACGTCGGCAAGGACGGCCTTCCACGGGTCATCGGGCCGCTGCGCGAAAATCTGAGTACCCAGCTTCCCGGCGGTCTGAAGTGGGAGATCCTCCCGGACCGTGAGCTGACGTAGGACCACGCCAGCAGCATGGCCCTGCCGGCCGCCCACGACGACCTGATCGCCCCGTTCGAGCGCGCCCTGACGCCGTTGCGCCGGGATGGGGCTGACGCGCTTGATCCGCGGGCGAAGGTCTGGAAGTGGCAGAAGGATTTCCTGGCCGGCACGTTCGACCTGTGGCTGCGTACAGACCCGGACCGATCGGGCGCGTGGCTGGTGGCCACGGTCGGGCTGTGGACCGAACCGCAGTTCCTGGACCAGGAACCGGCGGCTCGCCTTGGCCACTTCGACTTCACCCCGCACCATCCGCTGCTCTTCCTGCCCCCGTCCGCCGGCCCCGGCGACGTTCACCGCCGCGTCACCTCCGGCTCCTTCCCCAGCAAGGACAGCCCCTGGGCGACGAAGGCCGCCGACGCCCTGGGGGCGGCTCACCAGTGGAGCGCCAACGACCCCGTCGTCCTGGCGGACCGGGTCGTGCGTGATCTCAAGCTCCTGTGGCCGCACCTCACCGGGCCGGGGGGGGCTGATGAAGGCACCGAACGGTTCCTTCGACCGCGAATGACGGACACCCACCCAGACCGTGGCCCCTCCGAGCACGGGTGGCTTCGTACGCGAAAGACCCCCGATGCACCGCCATGGCCGAGGCCCTGGTGCCGCTGCTGCGGCGGTCCTGCCCCGAGAACGCGGGCGGCTACGGCGGCGGGTTGAGGACGTCGGGGCCTTCGCCGCGGCGGCTGCGGTAGTTGTTGACGCGTACCTCCGGGAGAAGGTCCAGGAGTTCGGCGACGTTCACGCGGCAGCCTCGAAGTCGTCCCGCCTGGCCGGGGCAGGCACAGTTCGGCGTCCTCCGCAGTCCTGCCCCCGGCCCGACCCGCATGTGCCCGATCCGCTGTCCGACCCGGTCAGCCCGGCAGTGCCATCAAGCTGACTGTTGGTCAAATTGCTTGCAGGCAAGTGCTGGTCGCCCTCTTGCCTGGCCTCGTCGGTTGGCGAATGATGCTCCCGACACCGTCCCGTCCCGGTGGACCAGGAGGCATGTCGTGCGGACTTACCGGCACATCCGGAAATCACTTGCGGTCGTCGGCGCCGCCCTCGCGCTGGTGGTCGGCGTCCCCCAGGTGGCCTTCTCGGCCCCGCCCCCGGCCCTGCCCTCGCACGCCGAGACGATCGAGCTGACCTTCCAACCGGCCTACGACTACGACACTGACGGCTGCTACCCGACACCGGCTATAGGCCCGACCGGAGTGCTGAACAGCGGGCTCAAACCCACCGGAGCCCTCAGCGGCAGCTGCCGGGACGCGTCGGACCTCGCCAACACTAACGGCTATTCCCGCTGGACCTGCAACAACGGCTGGTGCGCCGTGGTCTACGCACTGTACTTCGAGAAGGACCAGGCCATCCCCGGCGTGAGCCTCGGCGGGCACCGCCATGACTGGGAACACGTCGTGGTGTGGATCCAGGGCAACGAGGCGAGGTACGTCGCCACCTCCGCCCACGGAGACTTCGCCATCCACGCGCGCGACCAGATCCGCTGGGACAACACCCACCCCAAGATCGTCTACCACAAGGACGGCGTCGGCACCCACTGCTTCCGTGCGGCGAACATCAACGACGAGCCGCCTGAGAACCACCACGGGGCATGGCAGTTCCCCGCGCTCGTCGGCTGGTCGGGCTACCCCGCGACGCTGCGCGACACGCTCACCCAGGCCGACTTCGGCAGCGCGCACTTCGGGCTCAAAGACGGCTCCTTCGCCTCCCACCTGGCGGAGGCCAAACCGGCGGGCATTCCTTTCGACCCGTACGTCTAGTGTCCTGCGCCAGTAGTTGATCGTTAGCCTCGCCGTTTCGGTTGGGGTGATGAGACGTCGCTGATCGTCTGCTGCCAGGTGGGCGAGGTGACTTCGTTGCTCGGGCATGCCGGAGTCCCGGCGCGGGGGTCAGGTTCTCCAAGGTCTTTCGGGTCGTGGGCGGTCAGGGGTTTACCGGTCAGCCGGCGGGACGGGGTAGTGCGGCAAGGCGGTGGAAAGCCGTGGCCAGTTCGTGTCTCCAGGGCCAGGTCTGCGATATCCGCAAGCGCAGTCGCCGTCCGCCTTTGTGAGGCGGGCGGCGACGTGCAGCAGTCGGTAGCGGAGCTTCTTCGGCTCGGCAGCCCCCAGCTCCCCTCCAACAGCAGGACGCGCATCCAGGCCAGCAGGTCGATCGCCGCGAGGCTGAGTTCGATCCAGGCCGAGTTGATCGCGAAGCGGCGGGAGGGGAAGCGGCCGAAGCCGGTGGTCGTGCCGCACCGGATGTGGTCCTCGACGGTGGCGTGCCCGCGGTGACGGACCTCCAGGAACTGGGCGGAACCACCACCTGAGTAGGGGGTGTCGGTGAGAAACACCTGGTGCCGCAGGCCCTCGTCCTGGTCGAACAGGGACAGCTGGGCGCCGGGGTGTGGTCGCTCGCGGTGCACGATGATGCGCGTGCCGGCCGGATAGGCGGTCAGCTCGACCATCCCGGTCAGCTCGGCGACCTTGGCGCCGGCACGGGGCGAGCCGTACTGGTCCAGGGCGGGATGCCAGAGGTGGTCGGGCAGGGCTCGGATCGCGTGGCGGACCGGCTCGGTGACCGCGTATCCGACTGAGAAGAAGGTGCGGATTCCTTGGTTCCGCGCATCTCGGACGTGGGTGAGGAATGCCTTCGCGGATCCGGCGCTGTCGGTGCGGACAAGGATGTCAGTGCCGTGCCGGTGGGGGCGTCGGGGATCTGCGCGAGTGCCTGGCCGAGCACCGTGATGTGGTCGCTCGCGGTGTGGGCGCCGGCGTTCCCGGGCCGCAGCCGGCCGGACAATCCCTCTCCGGTGTTTGCGAGGAAGCACAGCAGCGGGTGGAATCCGAAGCCGCCCTTGTAGGTGGGTGCGGCTTGGTCCTTCTCGGAATGGCAGGTGACCAGCGTGGCATCGAGATCCAGGACAAGCCCGGGCAGCATGCGTCCCGCGGCCCGGGCTGCGGGTATGCCCTCACCTTGCTCGGCGGCTTGCAGCCAGGCGACTTCCCGGGCCTGGGCAGGGGCCGAGCGCAGAGCGGTCAGTGTGTCCTCTCGTCGGTGTCGGCGAGCAGTCGCCAGGCCGTCGGTGTCGAGGCGACGGGGGCCGAACGCCTCGCCCTGGTCGCGCAGTACTGCCAGGTCCGCGATGGCCTCGCCTCCGTCGGCGAGCCTCACCGCCAGGCCGGTGGCGATCCGTCCTGGATTGTGTCCGGTCCCGCGCTGCCGAAGCGGCCTGAGAGCGGCGGAGTACGCGCGGTCAGCCCGGTTGCATCAGCGAGATCCGTCAGCAACCGTGCCCCGGCATGCCCGACCACCTCCGAACCATCGGCGCTGACATGGACCTTGGGACGCAACCCGATAGCCTGCACGTAGAAAGTGCTCTCCGCTTGGACCGACAGAACCCCTCAGCAAGGTTCATCGTTCCCGGTCAGGAAGGCACTTTCGCGTTTCCGCCTCACCAGCTGCCGTACCCAACCGAAACGGCGAGGCTAGTCAGGGCGACGCGAGAGCGTCTCGCTGACTAGCCTCGGTGACAGCCGTCTGGTGAAGTGCGGGACAGCCACACGGTGGCCCGCCAGATGTTCGTCTCCGAGCACACCGTGCAGGACCAGCTCAAGTCGGTGTTCGCCGAGACCGTGACGAACAACCGCAGAATGCTGCTGGCCCGCGCACTCGGAACGTGAACCGCGGGCCGCTACCCCGCCTGCTTGACGCAGGTCCGGTCCCTCGCCGGCAGCTTGCCGGTGGCCAGGTACCGGTTGACCTGGTCGTCCACGCACGCATTGCCGTAGCGCCCGAAGAGGGCGTGCCGGTTGGCGCCCTCGAGGGTGACCAGCCTGGAGCTCGGCAGCTGCTTGTGCAGCTCGACGCTTCCCTTGTACGTCGTACGCGGGTCACCGGTGGCGGCGACGATCAGTGCAGGGGCATCGCGCCGTACCCGGGTGGGCTCTTCGCGCGGCGAGTCCCAGAAGGCGCACGGGTTGATGTTGTTGGTCAGAGCGCCGAACAGCGGGTGCGCGATGCGGTTGCGCTCGATGTCCCGCCAGTAGAGTTCGGGATCGCGCGCGGCGGCCACGTCCCCGCAGATGACGGCGGACTGCGCGCCGGTGGGCTCGCCCTCACCGCGCAGCACGTACCGGAGCTCCGGGACGAGCATCGGCGGCACCGTCGTCGGCCGGCCCTCCGCGGCTTTGGCCAGTACGGAAAGCAGCTCGCCGAACGACGCCCGCGCCGGGGCGGTGTCGTCCGCGATGCCCGAGAAGAGGAGGAGCGGCACCTGGCTGTCGTCGATCCGGAAGGCATCGGCGCCGGCGCCGATGGTCAGCGGACCGCGCGCGGCCGCCGCGACGATGCGGTCGACGGCGGCGAGCACCTCGGCGCGGCTGCGGCCGAGGCCGTAGGTGTCGTGGTGTTCCGCGGCCCAGATGGCCCAGTCGGACAGCGCCTTCTCGTTCTCGCGCTCGGTGCCCTTCAGCAGCCGGGGGCGGTAGTCGCTCGGGTTGATGGCCCCGTCCAGCACCATCCGGTCGTAGCGGCCGGGGAACATCTGCGTGTAGACCGTGCCCAGGTAGGTGCCGTACGAGTAGCCCAGGAAGGAGATCTTCCGCTCGCCGAGCGTGCCGCGGATGACGTCCATGTCGCGGGCCGTGTTGCGGGTGGTGATGTGCGGGAGCACCGCGGCGTCGGTGGCCCGGCACTTGTCGGCCAGGCTCTTCTGCAGGGCGACCTGGCGGTCGAAGCCCGCCCGGTCGCTGCCGGCGGACAGCCAGGTCATGCCCACGGGCAAGCCGCAGTCCAGCGCGGTGCTGCGCCCGATGAAGCGCGGGTCGAAGCCGACGATGTCGTAGCGCGCGCCGACCTCCTTCATCGACGCGCGGGCCTGCGGCGGGGACTGGAGCGCGGGACCGCCCGGACCGCCGTTGTTGAGGAGGATCGCGCCGATGCGGTGACGGGTGTCGGTGGCCTTGAGCCGTGAGATCGCCACGGTGATCGTGCGCCCCCGGGGGTCGGCGTAATCCAGGGGCACGGTTACGTCCGCGCACTGCACGCCTGCCTGGTCCAGATCACGGCCCGTGGTGTCGTCGGGGCCCTTGACGCAGCTGCCCCAGCCGAGGTGCTGGCGGTAGTACCGGTCCAGTCCGGCCCCGGAGCTGTCCTGGGCGGGGGCCTCGGCGGCCGTGGCCAGGACGGGGAAGGACGTGAGGCAGGCGGCGAGGGTGAGGCCCACGGCCAAGGCGCGGCGTGCGGCGGGGCTGACAGTGGTCACGGGGTCTCCTTGAGCATCGTCCGCTTCGTGTGATCGCATGCCCCGAGGCTAGGAACCCGCCCTGGTACGGCACATCGCCCAAGGGCACGAGGACCCCGGTCCCGTCCGCCCCTGGTCCGGGACCTGCGGCCCGGTCCGGCCTCCTCCTCCGGGAGGAGACAGTCGGCGGGGCTGCGCTGAGGGCCGTCCCGGCCACGCGCCTGCCGTAAGGGGAGATCGCCGCACCGGCATGCTGTCAGGAGTTCTTCGGCTCCATAATCGAGACGACCCTGTGTCTGCTTCCCAGATCCTCTTGCTCTTCGCATGGGTCTTCACCGCCGCGGGGTCGGTCATCGGCGTCGTCGCCTCCCTCAAGATCCGACGCGGTGCTGCCGGCATCCGAGGCCGGCGCGATCCGGGTCTCCTCAAGACGGGTGACCACGCCACGCGTAGTACTGCCCTCCCTCAGCAGGAACCGGAACGGCCGCCCGTCTCTGTCCTGTTGGTGCGGTGGCTCTCCGTGCCTGCGCCGTTCCGTGCCCCGTCCCGCCCCGCGCGGCGATGGGGCACGGCCGTCCGGGTGACGGTCGGCGACTCCACTCGTCGGTGGGGCACTGGGCGGAGTCCTCCACCGACGCCCCACCAGCCCACTGCACTCCCGACGGTCCTCCTGACCACGCCCGATAGCGAAACGCTCCTGGAGTACTGGCTGCTGTAAGCCCAGCTCTTCCCGCAGTGAGCCGAAGCTGAGCGGGTCGGGTAAGGCGACGTGGAGGCGGACTCGGGCGACATCGAGGCGCGGGAATGGGCAGGAAAAAAGTCCCCGCACGCGGCAACCTTTTGCGGGTCGGCGGCCACTGGCAGGCGTAACCCTGTTTCTCTCTCGTAAGGAAGCCCCGTGGCTGCTCGCTCCCACCGCCGGTCTCTCCGCTCCCGTCGTGCCGCCGTCATCTGCACGGCCGTCGTGGCCGCATGCGTCGGCTCTGGTGTTGTCGTGATGAACGCCAACGCCGGGACCGTCGACCTGTACCACCAGACGCTCACCGCGAAGGACGGCTGGGCATCCTCCGGTACGGGGACCACCGGTGGCACGAAGGCCGACGCCGCCCACACTTTCACCGTCTCGACCCGTGCGCAGCTCGTGAAGGCGCTGGGCTCGGTCTCCGACACCACGCCCCGCATCATCAAGATCAACGGCGTGATCGACGCCAACACCGACGACAGCGGAAAGAAGCTGACCTGCGCCGACTACGCCCTCGGTAGCGGCTACTCGCTGTCGGCCTACCTCAAGGCCTACGACCCGGCCACCTACGGCCGCTCCAAGCTGCCCTCCGGCACCCAGGAGGCGGCACGTGCCGCCGCCCAGACCAAGCAGGGCAACAACATTGTCTTCAAGGTCCCCGCCAACACGACGATTGTGGGCGCCCCTGGCACGAACGCGGGCCTCACCGGGGCCATGCTCCAGATCCAGAACGTGGACAACGTCATCGTCCGCAACCTGACCTTCGCCGCCACTGAGGACTGCTTCCCGCAGTGGGACCCGACCGACGGCGACGACGGCAACTGGAACTCCAACTACGACTCGGTGTCACTGCGCGGCGCGACCCACGTGTGGGCGGACCACAACACGTTCACCGACGCGCCGCACTTCGACAGCGCCAACCCGAAGTACTTCGGCCGCGAGTACCAGATCCACGACGGCGCCCTCGACATCACCAAGGGATCCGACCTGGTGACCGCCTCGCGCAACCAGTTCACCAACCACGACAAGACGATGCTGATCGGCAGCAGCGACACCGACAGCGTCGGCAGGCTGCGCGTCTCCATCCACCACAACGTGTGGAAGGGCATCATGCAGCGTGCCCCGCTTGCCCGCATCGGCCAGATCCACATCTACAACAACTATTACGACGTCACGCCGCTCAACGGGTACACGCCGCAGTACAGCATCAACTCCCGGGCCAAGGCTCAGGTCGTCGCGGAGAACAACTACTGGAAGCTGCCGTCCGGCGCGAAGGCCGCCAAGGTCCTCAGCGGTGACGGCACCGGCTCGGTCAAGGGCTCCGGCAACCTCGTCAACGGCACGGTGACCGACCTCGTCGCCGCCTACAACGCCGCCTCGTCCAAGGACCTGAAGACCACGGTCAACTGGACCCCGACCCTCACGACGGGCCTGGAGGCCTCGGCGAGCAACCTGCCGACGTCGCTGGCGACGACGACGGGGGCGGGCGTGCTCAAGTAGCACCCGAGACACGCGAGGGCCGGGAGACCATGAGCCCCCGGCCCTCGCGTACCGCGCCGCGCGGTCCGCCGCGCCGCTCGCGTCCAGCAGCGCGGTCCACGAGGTCCGGCCGGTCTCGAGGGCGGCGACGATCGAGTAGGGCCAGCCGGGCACAATCTGCTGCTTGCCCAGGCCGCGGCCGAACGTGTGACAGAAGGAACGGTCCGAGCAGGTGCCGGCGTCCGCCCGAAGCCACGGGGAGACGTCCACGGCCACCCCAGGCGGCCGTCCTTCGCCCAGGGCAACGGCACACCGGCCAGTGCTCGTCGGAGTCGGGCGACGTCGAACCGGCCGCGGTTGATCCCGGAGAATAAGGCCCCGTGCCCTCGTCGGCGTTCCGGCGCGAGCGCCAGGTCCACGAGGACGCGGACCGGTCAGTCGATGGACAGCAGCCCGTCACGCAAGTCGAACAGGGCATCCGCACGCGACGTCAGGCATGCGTATCAACGCGTCGCGCTGGATGCGGTGCTCGACCAGTCCCACGATCCCGGCCTCCGTACCCCTCTCAACCCTGAGCACAGGATGGCTCAATCCGCGCCCACTGCGCGTCAGCCAACGGCACACCCGGACCAACGATCAGTGATCAGAGAGTGGCGGCTAATCGCCCGAGAAACCAATGCGTAGGTCTCCGTCCGCACGGCAGCGCAGACCCCAGGCGAGCAGTGTCGTGATGGCCTCGCTCTCGGCATTCCTCAACCGAGCGAGATCCGCACCTTCCAGCTCCCGCACCATCCGGCCCACTGCCTCACCGCGCAGGACGGTGTCCCCGTAGGGATCGACGTCAGCCAGGGTCGGCAACCGGTGCCGGCCCAGCTTTTCGATGGCTGTCCAGAACTCGTCATCGACGACTATCCGCTCCAGCGTCCCAGCTGCTGGACGCGGTCCTGGCTTCCGTCCAGTCCGAGAGGCCGCGACTCCGCGCCGCAGTTCGATCACAAGCGTCATCCCGCCCCCTCCTCGTTCATGCCTTGCCCTGTCCTGACCGGCCCACCGGCAGCCAATTCTTCAAGTGCGTCTACATGGCCGTCATGAGCCTGGACCCCATCGGCCAGGGACGTAAGCGCTGGACCCAGCGGTGGAAGGCAGCACTGAACGCCTTCGAGATCACCTTCGAGATCACCTTCGACGGCCGGCTCTCAGCCGCCCGCCGCTGAACCCCTACAACTCCAGAACCACCCTTCACTGGACAGACCCCCGTGGTCTTGGGGGTATTTTCTCGGGGCAGGCATCGTCTGGGTTCCTCTCACGAGTCCCATCTGACCTGCTGTCACCTTTCCCCGCATCTCAGGGGAACCTCAGTGTCACTGGGGTGAGTTGGCCTGGACAACGGGACGCGGCGTAGCAGGTCCGTCATCCACGGTCTGGCGAATTTCTCTTCAGCGGTGGCGGGAAACCGGCAGGCAGGACCTCAGTCGAGGTAGGTGTAGCCGAGCGGATTGCTGAGCCGTCCACACTCGGTGCCCGCGTAGACGGAGACGATCGCTGCCGTGGGCCACGGGGGTGCGACGGCGACGACGGCGGTATCACTGAGCACGACCACCTCCGAGCTTTCCCGCCCCGTGAAACATCCGTCGGTCCCCACCGTGCCGAAGAACACCCGCGTATAGGCGCTGAGGCCGGCACCGGTCAAAGTGACCTGCGTACCGCCGCTGCGCGGTCCGGCATCCGGCTGGAGCGCGACGAGCTGCCCCTGCGGGACCCCGTCCGGCGAACTGGAGATCCCTCCGACCGCACAGCGTCCGGGCCCAGCCCCCTCGGCCCGCGCTGCGGACTGGCCCAAAGGCAGAATGCACAGAAACACCGCGGCGAGCAGAAGCCCGTTCCGGGTACGCGTCATGACAAGACCCTTCCGGCGCAGAAGACGGAACCGGAGGACCCCGGGCCCGCCCCATCATGGGGAATCCGTACGACCCGAATCCAGCACAAACGCCTCATGTCGCCCGCGATCGTCCTCGCAGCCGGCTGCCCGGCACCAGCAGACCTCGTAGAAGAGCAGCTGGGGAAGTTGTTCTGCACGCCTGCCGGTCACGGCTACGCGCGTCCATGAGCCGGGCGCGCGCAAGGGCACAGGCCAATGCCATCACTCGTTCATCGGGTCGGCTCTCCTTTCCAGCTCAACCGATCCGCAGGATTCATCGCCCAGCCATGAGACAAAGCGGAGTAGCTCGATGCATCTGGCCCGGCATCATGGCCTGGTGACCACATGGATGCGCTGCTACTGGGACGAGGAAGACACCTGGTTCTACTTCGAGGTCGACGCCGAAAGCTGGGTGATCCGGCAGGTCGAACTCGAAGGGCCTGAGCTGATCCCGATCGCGGCTGCCTCACTCGCCGAGTGGCAGGGGGCCCGCGACGCAGGCCGCCTCGACGAGTACGACAGCAGGTTCGGGATCACCGCCGAGTTGCCCGTCTCGGAGTGGGAAGGCCATGACCCCGAACAACTCACCTTCGAGGAGTTCGAGGAAGTCTGGGGGTCTGCCCGTCGCCAGATTGCATCCCGGCCCGGCTGACCGCTCGGCCCCGCGGAGGCTTCTTGGCATCATCGCGGCATGACCCCGATCCTTCCCCGCACCGTCCGAGCCGTCGACACCGCGCAGCTCCTGGACCTGGCCCAGGAGGCCGCCATGCATGGCTTCAGCCAGCGGCTCCCGGTCGACTGGCTACGAGAGCACCTCGCCGCGGAGGCGACGCACTACCTGTTCCCGACGCTCGTGCAGCGGCTCACGCACCGTCCCGAGGTGCCGCTGCAGTGGAGGTGCCAGCAACTGCTGACCGTCAGCACCGGCGAACAGGTCCGGGGTCTCCTCGACGTCCTTCCCGACACCTTCGACAAGATCCCGGAGACCTTGGGCGCGGAGTCCAAGACGGACATCGTCAACCGCATCGAGCATGCAGTGAAGGTACGGGAGTGGATGGAACGGTCGGCCGCCGATGCAGGCTCCTGAGGTCCGGTGCAGCAGGCTGGACAGTCTGAGGAAATGAAACCGATCTGAGACAGCCGCCTGCCGACACGTCGTGAGACTGGAGGGGAACGTCCAGGTCGTAGCGTCGGCGCACGACACCGAAAGTGAGAACCTACAACGCCGGTGCTTGTTCCAGACGCTGGGGTTCGTGCGGACTGACCACCGGACCCCAGCGTCGCGCCCTCTACCGCTTGAGCGGCGAACCCGCGGACGTTGACACCTCCGACCGCCGTGAGTGCCGAGGCCGTTCCCGCTCAACGGGTCGACCGCAGGTCCGAAGTCAGGGCAGACTCTGAGCTGAGGGAAAGGAGCACACGATGACGGCACAGCCGATTCGTGGGCACGAGCCGGAGCGGGTACCGCGCAACGCTGACGGCATCGGGGCCGCGCTGTCCGGGGAGCGCCGGATGGAGTTCTACCGCGAGCTGCTGGCCGCCGCGCCGGAGAAGGCGGAGAACATCCTGCGGCGGTGGTGGCTGGAGGCGATGCTCGACACGGATCCGGAGGCTGACCGGCGTGCGGACGCCGCGTTGGCGGGCGCGATGCCAACGGTCTCGCTCGGTGAGTTGATGACGCGACGCCGGGATGCGGGCCTCCCCGTTGACTGAGTCGTACGATGGTGGGCTTCCGTGCGAACTGTCGGAAGAAGTCGCGCAGCTGATGATGGACCCTGCACTTCCGCCGGAGGCGTTCGGCGCGCTCGTCGCTGCGATGGTCTCGATCAGCGAGACCGCGGGGATGATCCCTGGAAGTACAGCGTCCGCGCGCCGGCCCCAGCAGCGACGCCTTGCCCTCGGCGAGGAGGGCGCACTCGGCCTCGCCGAGTACGTCATTGTGCTGGACGCCCACCCGCCCCACATCCTCATGACCCACGTCCTGCTGTACTGACTGGCCCGAGGGCCCGGCGCTGCACCTGGTGCGTGCCGGGTCCTCGGGCGTACCCGCAGAGGCCGCGGCCGAATCACTCTGTACTGGAGGGGCCCTTGGGCTGCCCCAGGTGTGTTGTCCGAGGTCCGTGGCAGGACCGCCGGGTTACGCGTTCGGAGCGCTCAGGGGTGCGGAGGTGATGTGTGTCATGGGGGCACAGCGGACTTGGTAGCGGCCGTTGGGGACCTCTTCGGCCGCGGCGAGCCGCACCGTGAGCGGCCCGGCCCATTCGTAGCCCTCGCGCTCGCCGTGGCGCTCCAACCGGTCGGTCAGCTCCTGCCCCACGACGGTGAGGTGCGGGCCGATCTCGGCGTACCCGGGCGAAGGCAGCTCGACGGTGTACACGTTCGGCACCACCGTGCGCTGGGAGCTGCACACGACGGCCCCCTCGTCGCACGTTCGGAGCAGTGCCGCGACCACCTCCGCCTCCGCATCACTGCCGAACAGCTTTTCCTCGCGGGCTCCACCTGGCCTCCCGGATCCGAGCATGACGGCCCCACAGCGACCGCCGGTGCGGACGCCGAAGGCATGTGGCCCCCGGCGGTGCCGCCGGGGGAGAAGCACCCGGACGCCTCCTCACCGGCCAGGAGGCCGCGGCCGTGCTGGAAACGCGGGCCTCCACCGTCCGGGACTACGGAACGGACGGGTACCTGCCCGTCGTCCAGCGGCACGGCCGTACCTGGTACCGCCGAGCCGACCTCCAAGCCAGGCTCAGCGCAGGCGATCAGCGCCACCATCCCCACCTCACCGGGGCCGGCCGCCCTCAGGGCTCGAAGGACCGGGCCCCCGGAGCCGACCAGACCCCCGTGTCGCCGAGATCGCCGCCGGACTCGCCCTCGCAGCACGGGAAGGGGCGCAGCCGGCCACATCCGCCGAGATCGCCGCGCGCTACGGCGTCGGGGAACGCACCGCGCAGAGACTCCTCCTGGCTGCCTCTCACCAGCCACTGCCATGGGAGTCTCAAGACCGGAAGAGGCAGGGCAGCGCCGGGTTACGTTGTGCAGCGGCGCCACGGCTTGTCATAGGGGCCGCCGCAGGTCCGGCAGGAGGCGGCGTAGACGGCACTGGCAGGAGTCGTCCGCTCGGCAGGCTCGGCCGGGTGGGGCTGGCCCATGATGACGACGGTCAGTTCCGGCTTCGTGCAGGTGCACGAGCCGCCCGTTTGCCGGGGCCGGGCGCGGCGGGGTGCTGGCACAGCGGCCGGGCCCGCAGAACCCGCGGACGCTGAGGGGAGGTGTTCGGTCCGCCAGCCACCGATGGGGGCCTTGCGCCTCCGCGTATTACGGTCGAAACCCTGCTGCTCGGTGCTGGTCTCGAACAGCAGCAGCATCCCCGCCAGCAGCCGGAACGCCTCCCCGCGTATGAGCCTGGCCACCGGCGACAGCACGGCGGCCGGAGTGCCGTCCGGGCCGATCAGCGGCGTCCCCCCACCCCACCTCGGATCGCCGGTGCTCAGTCCGGGCGTCACGGTGATGTGGTGCTCACGCGCCAGGTGTCCGACGGCCTGCCCCACCCCTGGCCGGCGCATCAGCGCGTCGTACCACTGGGCCCCGGCGGGTCCGAGATGCGCCCGCCGCGCTTCCGCCTCGCAGGCGGTGGCCCGCTCCAGGGCGGCCCGGCGGGAGGCGGCGTTCTTCCGGTCGATGTCGGCCCGTCTGTACCTCGCCCGCTCCTGGAGCCGCTCGCGCTCCTCGGCCGCCTGACGCTGACGCTCCTCCTCCTGCCACAGATAGACCTCCTCGTCTCGGATGTACTGGAGGGCCGTCCAGACCTCGGTGAGCTGGCGCTGGGGGTACCTCAGTCGCACACGCGGGGTGTGCGGGAAGACCCGGCAGGTGAACAGCCAGTGCAGGAATTCGACGAGGGGTACCTGCGGCCCCGGTTCCCAGGAGCGCCCGGTGAACTTCACCAGGCCTTCGGCGACGGCCAGACCACCCTCCGCAGAGACCAGCCGCACCGAGGGGACAGCCCCGAGCCACGGAGGGCGGGCCCGGTCGCTGAACCAGCAGCAGGACACATTGTGCGCGTCCATCCGCTGCGTCCGCTCGGTGATCTCCGCGACGGTGATCGGGGAGAGCTGCGCCTCCAGGGCAATCCGCCAAGTCCCGGCTGGATCACTGGCCAGCACGTCCGCCCGCCACGACCCGTCCGGCGCGCGGACCTCCAGCTCAGCGTGAGCCCCGGCCTGCCGGGCCGCGCTGACCAGCTCCAGCTTGAGGAGGTGGTGCGCCTCGGATTCTCCTTGGCGGGCGATCTCGCAGTCCGGTGCGTGCGGGGCGTGCGCGAAGAAGCGAAGCCCTCGCTCGGAGGTCTTCGCGTACATCGAGTGCCCGCACTCTGGGCAGGCGATCGCAGCGGGCGGGCGGACCTTCCACACCGCCTCCCACGCCCGCCCGCATCCTAGGTCGGGTAGATGCGAGAACACCGTCCCCCACTCGGCGTGCACAGCACGAAACGCCATCGTCCCCCCTCTGTCACCGTACTCAACCCAGCCTGATAGGCGGGCCCGCTGCCGTCGAGACCGCCGTCGGACCGACCCGTTTCCGCCGGAAGCCCGCCCGTAGGACGACTGCGCAGACATTGCCGCGGTGGTCGAGACCGGCGTGCCGTACAGCCGCGCCGCCCACTACCTGGACCGTCTCACCGCTGAGAAGCTCGGCGGCCCTGCTTCCGACACCCCGTAACTGCACGTCGTGCCCTTCATTCTGTCCTTTACCGTGCCGGCCGAGGCCGACCGGAGCGTGCTCGTGCAGGTCCTCGCCGACCAGCTCCACACCCTCCGACGGGAGGAGCGCGAGGCCGGGTGGACGTGGTCGTGCCTGCCGGCAACTGCTCTCCGGGCCCGTCAGTAAACGCTCTCAGCTCTTAACCTACGCAGCCAAAGGCTTCCAGGACCGGGCCCTGGTCTGTTGTGGGGACCGCGTCTCAGGAACCGTGAAGCGGCTCCAGCGCGGCGCACACGTGCGGCAGGAGGCGGCGTTCATGCTTGGGTGGGTGAGGGGTGCACTTAATGCGGAACAGGTTCGACGCTCGGCTGGGCTGCTGCTTGCCTTGGTCTGCATGTCTGTTGGTGTCTGGGCCGTGATCACATTCGTGACGGGGGACCTGGCCACATCCGACAAGCTCGGTGTGTTCAGCCTGTTGATCGCACTACTGCCCGCTGCTGGCCTGGCGGCGAAGCTGCTCAAGCCATCAGCCGATGTGGATCTTGTCAAGGCGGCCGGGAGTCTGGCGGAGGCGGTAGAGGCGAGTGAGCTGGCGCAGCGTACGCGTCTGCTGGCTGGTGACAATCAGCCGATCGATGTCGGTTTCACGTTCCGTTCCGCTCCGTCTCGGGCGGCTACCGGGGCCGGGCCGACCGGCCGGCTCAGCGAGATCGGCGAGTACTACCGCCGTCTGCAGCCGGGACGGCTGCTCATCACCGGAGGAGCGGGGGCGGCCAAGACGATCCTGGCCACCGAACTGATGCCGAGCTCCGGTTGCTTCTGGAGCACGACACCGCGTTTGGGAACCCACCCCGATCCGAGGCCGGATGGGGTGGGTTCAGGTCGCGGGGGCGGGGGTCAGCCGGCGGTCAGGGTGGTCCACTTCTGGTTGGAGTCGCCATGGCAGTCCCATAGTTGGAGCTGCGTGCCGTCGGTCGTGGAGTAGCCCGGGATGTCGAGGCAGCGGCCGGAGGCGGGGTTGCGGTAGCCGCCGTTGTAGGGCTGCCAGATCTGGTTGGAGCCGCCGTGGCAGGCCCAGATCTGGATCTTGGTGCCGTTGGCCGTGCCGAAGCCGGCGGCTTCGAGGCACTTGCCCATGGAGCGCAGGGTGCCGTCGGTGTAGGCGGACCAGTACTGGTTGATGCTGTCTCCGCAGCTCCAGATCTGGACGGCGGTTCCGTCGGCGGTGCCGAAGCCGCTGACATCCAGGCACTTGCCGCCCAAGTTGGACTGCACGCGTGCGGGGGCGGGGGCGGGGTTCCTCAGCCACCCGGCGCTGTCCGCGGACTGGATGCCGCGGTGGAAGGCGTCGGCCATCTTCTGGTAGCCCGCGTCGTTGGGATGCAGGGCGTCGGCCAGGTCGGCCGTGGTCAGGCTGCTCATGTCCACGTATGCGACGTGCTTGCCCGAGGACTGTGCCTCGCTGACTATCTGGGGGATGGCCTGGTTGTACGCGGCCCGGTACTGCTCCTCCGGGCCGCTGGTGGACACGACCAGGGAGGCCACCAGGACGGTCGCGTCGGGGACGTCGGCGGTGATCTGGTTGACCAGCGACTTCAGCCGGGCAGTGGCGGTGGAGACCTGGTAGCTCCCGGCCAGGTCGTTGGTGCCGATCATCAGCGTCACGACGTTGGGCCGGTAGCGGGTCAGCGAGGCGTCGGCGAGTTCGGCGATCTGGTGGATCCTGTATCCCTGGTGACCTTGGTTGTCGGGGTCGGACATCGAACCGCCCCGCAATGTGCCGACGAAGTCCAGCGGATGGCCGTCCGCCGCGAGCCGGTCCCACAACGGGCCCCGGTAGCCGTTGCCCGTACTGCTTCCGATGCCCCAGGTTATGGAGTCGCCCAACGGCATGACCCGCAAGGGCGTGTTGGAGGCGGCGGAGGCAGGAGTTGCACCTGTCGTCGTCACCCCGAGCGTGGCAGCGACGAGCGCGATCAGGGGGAGAATCCAGGACTTTCTCATGAGGCGTCCTCTTCGGTGGGTGGTGCTGAATGACTTGGCTGATCACGGTTCGTGCAGTACCGGCCGTGGTGCCATCCCGTTGGCGTCGACGAGCGTCTGACGTACCGTCAGAACGACGTGAAGCGGACCTTGGCCTCACCCTGGTCCATCACGCCCTCGATGACGAGGGCGGACAGCCCTCAAATCACCACGCCGGCAAGCTCGTTGACATCTCGCACGTCCTGCCAGCGACGCCCGTCACACTTCGGTACCACCGATTGCGGGACAGAGCCAAGAAGCTGACACTCCCGGGCGAAGGCACATGAAGCCAGCGCGGTGCGCGTCAAGACACGCGTCCGAGTTCACCTTCCGTAACCGGACTTCGCCCCGCCCCAGGGCGTACGGTCGACGGGCCGTCGGGTCGATCGTCCACGGACACCGCCTGGTCCCTTCGAGTTCACCCCGAAGGGACCAGGCCGGCGTTTCCCAACGGCCTTGAAGCCAAAGGCCCGAGCCGGACGCAGTCAGTAGCCGACGTGGAAGGTGGCGTCGGCCTTCTCCGTGGTGGTGGAGACCGGGTCGATGCGCAGGACGTAGCCGGTGTGCCGGATGTAGCGCGTCGGGAAGTTGTGCGAACGGAACGACGACCAGGCGGAGTCGGCCAGTCCGGCGGTCCTGTGGAACGTGGCGTCCGCGGCGAAGATCGCGGTGCCGTCGTTCTCTTCCAGCCGCAGGGCGTAGTTGGAGTGCCGCAGATAGCGGGTCGGGAAGTTGACCGACTGGAAGGACACACCCGCGCTGTCGGCCAGGCCGGGCACGAGCTTCCACTGCGACTCGGGGTACGGGTCGAACGGGTAGACATCGATCCGGCCGACAGAGTTGGCATGACGGACGTAACGGTCGGGGTAGTTGTAGGACTTTAGCCGGTTCCAGGCGGGGCTGCCCCACTTCGCCACGAGGTTGTTGTACTCGGTCGTGGTGATCGTCGCGATGGTGCAGTGCTTGGCGTTGAGCGGCGGGGTGTAGAGGCGCTGGTCGAGCGGGGTCCAGGTGCCGGCGGCGAGGTCGTTGCTCTGCCAGGCGTAGAAGACGCCGTTCGGCGAGTAGGTGTCGCCCCACAGGTACCAGGATCCGGAAGTCAGGGACTTCACCAGGGTCGGCGCCTCGGTGGCACCGTGAGCGACCGCCGTGCTGAAGGGCGTGAAGCTGCCCGGATTGAGGGTGGTCGACCGCGCGCCGACCAGGGTCTCGTCCCTCTTGTGGTAGAGGTAGTTGACGCCGTTGACGCCCACGGCCAGAGTGCCGTCAATGATGTCGTAGCCGGGATCGAAGAAAACCTGCGGGGACGACACCGTCTGGAAATCGGTGGTGTAGTTCACCATGATCACGCCGTGGCCGCTGGCGTTGACGGACGAGTAGATGATCCCGTACACGCCCCGGCCGGCGTCCCAGAACGACTCGGGCGCCCAGCTGTGGGTGACCATGTCGTGCAGCTTGAGGCGTCGGTAGCCGGTGAGGGTGCGCAGGTCCGCGGAGTCCCAGACGTGGATGTACTGACTGTTGTAGCCCCAGTCGAAGCCTTTGAGGTCGGTGGCGAGTACGACGAAGGTGCCGTCCTGCTTGCGCATGATGAACGGATCACGCAGGCCGCCCGCACCCTCGGTCGGGGTCACCACGGGGTTGTTCTGGTTGAGCGGTATCCAGTTGAGGCCGTCGGTGCTGACGGCCAGGTGCAGGCCGTAGTTGGCGTCCAGCAAAGCCGCGGACTCGGTGAAGTAGCCCATGACGTAGGCCGCGTCGGCAGCGTAGGCGGGCCGCGCGCCCAGGGTCAGCGTGCCGCTCAGGGCCAGCGGGACGGCGGCGGCCATACCGAGGAACAGTCGGCGCGACGGGTGAGGGCCGGGGCCGGTTGTGGCGGTCATTTGCGCTCCAGAGTGCGTGAGGGGTGGGCGGCCGTCCTCGGCAATCACGGCATGCACCGTCGCAGTGCTGGGCGGGGGCGCCCGGACCACGGGATGCCACGGGTCCCGCGGGTGGTCGCGGACGGTGCGTCCCGGGGCGGGAGGTTGCTGCCCGTTCCGTGGAGTCCAGCCCGTCGGGGGTGCGGGGACGGTGGAAGCCAAACCCACTGTTAGCGCTAACAATTCAGTCAGTGAAGTCAGGCGTTGGATGAAGGCGGCTCGATGGCCATCACTATGGGTCAGCCCGAGTAGTGCGTCAAGATTCCGCGCAAGGTCATCCCGCGGCCCGACCGGAAATCGCGGCCAGGCCCGATCCGTCATCCCGGACGGGTACGTCGGCCTAGAAGATCCGTACCGGCCACGGTCCGGAGAACATGGCCGCACTGCGAAACCTGGCGGTCAACACCCTTCGCGCCGCGGGCCAGACCATCGCAGCCGGCCTCCGCGAAATGTCCTACGCACCCTTCACTCGCCTACTGGACCTACTGGGCCTGCCCTGGCCTGCACGGCTACATGGTCGTCAGGACTATGGATCAGCCCTGGTCCCGACGAGCAGTCGGCGGAGGACTCCGGCCACCGCGCCGGGCCATCGGCGTGCCCGCGAGCTCCGGCGGACCTCTCCGAGATCGACTGCCCGGATCGCGGCCTTGATCAACGGTTGGCGAAAGGCTGCGGTCGGCTTGACAGCCGTCGAGCCTCGGCGAGGCCGGCGTCCCATAAAGGACATCCGCCGAAACCTGCCCGTTACATCTTGACGCGGCCGATGTAATCGCTCACAGTCGTGGTGCGTTCAGCCGCACCGCCGGTTGGCTACTCAACCCTCACGCCCCCACGTATTCCTGCACGGCTCGGCCCAGAAATGTTAGCGCTAACAATTTACCTCCCGGGCAGTTGTCCGTGCGCGGTTGTCGTCGGCGTCCGCGCCGAAGCGGCCCGTCCCATGCCGTCGATTCCATGATGGAAGGAAGACGCTATGTCCGTTTGGTTAGCGCGCGCCGTGAGGTGGCGTCGTCGGTGGCGGTCTGAGGTGGCCGCCGCGGCAGCCGTGGCGATTGTGGGTGCGTTGCTCACGGTGGCCACGACGCCGGCGTCGGCCGCCACAGTGGACACCACCGCCTGGTACGTACTGGTGAACCACAACAGCGGCAAGGCCCTCGAGGTCTACAACTCCTCCACCGCCGACGGCGCCGACGTCGTCCAGTGGACCCGCACCAACGCCGCCAACCAGCAGTTCCAGTTCGTGGACTCCGGCGACGGCTACTACCGGATCAAGGCGCGGCACTCGGGCAAGATGATCGACGTGTCTAGCTGGTCGAAAGCCGACGGGGCTGCCATCCACCAGTGGACCGACCACGGCGGCACCAACCAGCAGTTCCGGTTCGCCGACTCCGACAGCGGCTACCTCCGGCTGATCAACCGCAACAGCAACAAGGCGGTCGAGGTCCAGAACGCGGCGACCAACGACGGCGCCAACGTCGTGCAGTACAGCGACTGGGGCGGCACCAACCAGCAGTGGCAACTCGTCAAGGTGGACGGGGGCACCGGCTCCGGCCCGTGCGACATCTACGGCGCAGGTGGTACGCCCTGCGTGGCGGCGCACAGCACGACGCGCGCCCTCTACAGCGCCTACAACGGAGACCTGTATCAGGTCAGGCGCTCGGACAACACGACCCGCAACATCGGCGTACTGACCCCTGGCGGCGTCGCCAACGCGGCGGCCCAGGACTCCTTCTGCGCAAACACCACGTGTGTCATCACGGTCCTGTTCGATCAGTCCGGGCGTGGCAACGACCTGTGGTACCAGGGCTCCAGCGTGGTCCCAGGCTCACCGCAGACCCGCCCGGCCGTGGCGACTACCGAATCGCTGACGGTCGGTGGCAGCAAGGCCTACTCGCTGTACATCAACCCCGGGACCAGCTACTGGCGCGACGGCCACCTGACGGGCATCCCGACGGGCAGCGAACCCGAGGGCATGTACATGGTCACCAGCGGTACGCATGTCAACAGCGGCTGCTGCTTCGACTACGGCAACAGCGAAACCACCCGCAAGGCCGACGGGCCAGGTGCCATGGACGCCATCTACTTCGGGACGAGCTGCTGGTTCGGCGGCTGCTCCGGAACCGGCCCCTGGGTGCAGGCCGACCTCGAATGGGGCCTGTTCGCAGGTGGCGCCAGCACGTGGAACCCGAACCAGCAGGCGTTCACCAGCAAGTTCGTCACGGCGACCCTCAAGAACAACGGGACGACACGATTCGCACTCAAGGGCAGCAACGCCCAGGCCGGAAGCCTGAACACGCTGTGGGACGGCGCGCTTCCCAACGAGCCCAACGTCTACAGCCCGATGAAGAAGCAAGGCGCCATCGTCCTGGGCAGCGGCGGCGACTGCTGCTCACCCGAGGTGGGCAATCTCAACGACAGCGCGGGCACGTTCTACGAGGGTGCCATGGTCGCGGGCTACCCGTCGGACGCGACCGAAAACGCGGTTCAGGCGAACATCGCCGCCGCCAACTACCGATGAACCGGCCCCAGCCGCCGGCCTGACGGTACAAGCGGTGCCGCCGCTCCAAGGCGGCACCGCTTCGCCCGGATGTGCTGATCCCTGCGCAGGTTGAACCACGCGGATGGGGTCGGGCGCGGACGTGCCTGACCCCATCCGTGTGGAGGGTCTTGGGTGGGCATCCTTCCGCACAGCGGCCAAACCGGGCGCGACCCCAGCACCGTCGGCATGGGACTACGGCCGCCTGCCATACCGGCCGGGCGTGCTGACACTGCAGCGCCAGAGGTCCGGCTCCCGGCAGTCCCCGCCGACGCCACCCCGTCATATCCCAACCGAATAAGGGACTCAAACAGTGGCATTCACACTTCAGCGGTGGGCGAAACGCGTCCTCGCCTTGACGGTAGGCCTTCTCTGTATGTTGGCTTTTCTTCCGGCCACGGCCCAGGCAGACAACCCGATCGTGCAACACATTTACACCGCCGACCCGGCACCGCTGGTCTACAACGGCCGGGTCTACCTCTACACCGGGCACGACGAGGACACCTCCACCTCCTCCTTCGTGATGAATGACTGGCGGGTGTCGTCCTCCGCCGACATGGTCAACTGGACCGACCACGGCTCACCGCTCAGCCTGAACACCTTCAGCTGGGCGGGCGCCAACGCGTGGGCGGGCCAAGCCGTCGAACGGGGCGGCAAGTTCTACTGGTACGTCCCGGTATCGGTCCGGGCGACCGGCCAATTCGCCATCGGCGTGGCGGTGGCGGACAGCCCCACCGGCCCGTTCCGGGACGCCCTCGGCCACTCGCTGGTGGAGAACAGCGAGATCGACCCGACCGTCTTCATCGACGACGACGGCCAGGCCTACCTGTACTGGGGCAATCCGAACCTGTGGTACGTCAAACTGAACGCGGACATGACGTCCTACGCAGGCAGCCCCGCCCAAATTCCGCTCACCACCGAGGGCTTCGGCACCCGCACCGACAACCCCGACCGCCCCACGCTGTACGAAGAAGCACCCTGGGTCTACAAGCGGAACGGCCTGTACTACATGGTGTACGCGGCCAAGTGCTGCGCGGAGTTCATCGCCTACTCCACGGCACCCATCCCGACCGGACCGTGGACCTACCGTGGAACAGTCATGCCCGCCCAGGGCAACAGCTTCACCAACCACGCGGGCATCGTGGACTTTAAGGGCAACTCGTACTTCTTTTATCACAACGGCGCCCTCCCCGGCGGCGGCGGCTTCACCCGCTCGGTCGCGGTGGAGAAGTTCAGCTACAACGCCGACGGCACCATTCCAACCATCAACATGTCGACGCCCGGGGCACCGCAGGCCGGCACGCTCGATCCTTATGTCCGCCAGGAAGCCGAGACCATCGCGTGGGGCAGCGGCATCGAAACCGAACCCTCCAGCGAGGGCGGGATGAACATCAGCTGGATTGAAAACGGCGACTACGTCAAGGTCAAGGGCGCGGCATTCGGCACCGGTGCCGGCTCGTTCACCACCAGGGTGGCCTCAGGCACCAGCGGCGGCCGAGTTGAGCTGCACCTGGACAGTACTACCGGGCCAACGGTCGGGACATGCACTGTGTCGGGCACCGGAGGCTGGCAGACCTGGAGCACGGTCTCGTGCCCTGTCACCGGTGCAACCGGGACCCACGATCTGTACCTGCGCTTCGCCGGTGACAGCGGGTACCTGTTCAACATGAACTGGTGGCAGTTCACCGCCGGCCAACCCGCCTTCTCGTCAACCGCCGTCGCCCAGCACAGCGGGTACTGCCTGGACGACCCCAACCAGAGCACCGCCGACGGCACTCAGTACCGGCAGTACACCTGCGGTACCGGTGAGGAACAGCGGTTCGACTTCCGCCCGGTGCCAGGGGTGGCGGACACCTACTCCCTGGTGAACCACTACAGCGGCAAGTGCCTCGACATCGCCGGCGTCTCCACCGCCGACGGCGCGGCGGTCCACCAGTGGACCTGCCACGGCGGCACGAACCAGCAGTTCACGCTGCGGCCGGTCGCCGCCAACGACTACCAGCTCGTCGCGGTGCACAGCGGCAAGTGCGTGGACGTCAGCGGGATCTCCACCACCGCCGGAGCACTGGTCCACCAGTGGACCTGTGACTCCGCCAATGCCCTGGCCACCAAGAAGAACCAGGTCTGGCGCCTGACCGGCAAGAGCTGAGCTTGACGTTTAACGTCAATGCCGTTGACATAGAGGTGATTTGGCGGATCATCGGATACCAGGGGGTAGTGTCCGACGACTGCTCGATTGCTCGATTGCTCGACTGGTGGACCGGATCGGGCTGGGGGATCTGACCGAGGTGTTCCCGCCGGAGCTGGTGGACGCGGTGCTTGCGAAGTCCCGGAGCCGTGAGGTGCGGGTGCGGCTGCTGCCGCCGAGGCTGATGGTGTACTTCGTGCTCGCGCGGACGTTGTTCTCCGGTGAGCCGTACCGGGAGGTCCTGCGGACGCTCGCCGAGGCGGTCCGGCGTGAGGATGGGCGGGGTGCCTGGCGGGTCCCGGACAAGGCGGCCGTTTTCCGTGCCCGCCAGAATCTCGGTGTGGAGGTGCTGCGTGAGCTGCTGGTTCATGCCGGGGCGGCGGTGGCCGACGAGCGGACGCCGGGGGCGTTCTGGCGGGGTTTCCGGCTGATGGCGATGGACGGGACGACGCTGCAGGCTGCGGACACGGAGGCCAATGAGGCCGGGCTGGGGCGACTTCGGACCAAGGCCGGCAAGGGACCCACCGGATATCCGCTGGCCCGGGTCATGGTTCTGGTCGAGTCCGGAACCCACGTGGTCTGCGACGCCGCGGTCGATTCCTACCGGGTCAAAGAACGGGTCCTGGCCGAACGGCTTGCCGGCTCGCTCCGGCCGGGCATGCTGGTCCTGGCCGATCGAGGCCTGCCCGGAGCCCATATCTGGCAGCACCTGGCCGCCACGGGAGCTGACCTGCTGTGGCGGATCCCCGGTATCTGGAAACTGCCCGTCGAGGAGGTTCTTCCCGACGGTTCGTGGACCTCCACCGTCCGCGGCGGGCGGGGGCGAAGCGTCCGGCTGCCCCAGGACATCCGAGTCCGCGTGATCGAGTACAGCCTGGACATCCCAGGCCGTGATCAGGCCGAACGCTACCGGCTCATCACCACCCTCATGGATCCCGAAACGGCGCCCGCCGCCGAACTGGCCGCCCTCTACGGCGCGCGGTGGGAGGTGGAGAACACCCTCGCCGAACTGAAAACCACCCAGATCGGCACCCGCACCGTCATGCCGAGCAAGAGCCCTGACCTGGTGTTCCAGGAAATCTACGCACACCTGGTGCTCTACACCGGCCTGAGAGTCCTGATGCACAGAGCAGCGGTGAACCGCAGTGAACCACTTGATCCGGACCAGCTCTCCTTCTCCGCGGCCCTGCGGGCAGCCCGCCGGAGTATCACCTCGCTGAACAGGGATGATGGGCCACGCCAAGCATGGCGTGGGTGACACCCTCGCCTTTGAGTCGGCAGTCCCGGAGGATCCTCCAGGTTTTCATGCGGGCGAAGACGTGCTCGACACCGGCCCGGACCTGCTTGTGGGACTTGTTGTGTTCCCCTTTCCAAGCCGGGAGCTGGGCCTGGCCACGGTCGCGACGGTGCGGGATGAGGAGTCCGGTGCCGGGGTAGCCGCCGTCGGCGATGGTGAGTGTCTTGCCGGCGGCGGCTTTGGCGCCGGACTCCTCCCAGGCCTTGCAGTCGTTGCGGTTTCCGGCGAGCGGTCGGCCGACCGCGACGACCAGGCGGGTGTCGGCGTCGATGACGACCTGGTGGTTGGTGGAGTACCGGTAGTTCTTGGACTGCGCGGCGATGGTGTGGTCGCGGGTGGGCACCAGCGTGCCGTCGACGATCAGTATGGTGTCCTTGGCGAACCGCTTGCGGGGCTGGAGCGCGAGCATCGGGCCGAGGTGGTCGATGATTCGGGCCGCCGCCGACTTCGACACACCGAACAGCGGGGCGAGCTGGCGCATCGTCAGGTTCGTCCGCCAGTACGCAGCGACCAGCAGGGCCCGGTCCTCCGAAGGCAGGCTCCACGGCCGGCCCTTGCGGACGGCGTCCGCACCCTCACGCCGCAGCAGGGTCACCAGCTTCCCGAAACAGCGCGGGCTCAGCCCGGTGAACGGGGCTGTCCAGGGCGGCTCCGACGCCGTGATCACACCAGCCACTGCAAGATCATCTCACCCGTGACCAGCAGTTACGGGACAGCCCTTAACCGGAGCTCGCGGGCCCGCAGATACACATCGTGGCTTTGGCTTCGATGACGGCCTCGACGTTGTCTCTGGTGGTGAGCAGGGCTTCGGTGCCGACGTGCTGGGCGTGTTCGAGGCCGAGGAAATGGTCGTCGGTCTCAGGGGGAAGAAGTCCGCAGTCCAGGTCGATCACCGTGCTCAGCGCTCCTCGTCGCGGTGGGGTTTCCCGGCGGCCTGGCCGGTTGCGGATGCCCCTCCGTTCCGCCGCCTACCCGCGCCGAGGGCGGTGCTTCTCAGGTTTGAGGGCCGGCGGCGCCGGCGTCCGGTGGGAAGGTGCTTCGCGCCGTGCGGGTCATCCGTCGCAGTGGCGACAGCGCGTACCCCGACATCACGTACCCGGCGCTGGCCGACAGGGAGCCGAGAGCAAGCAGGGCGAGCAGGGCGGAGGACGCGAGCGAGTCCCGGGATTGCCACCACGGGGGAGCCGGACAGGCGCCGTCCGCTCCGCTGGTCGCCGGGTACGGCGGGAGGCCGGGCCCCCGCCCCGGGCAGGCGGCGGGCGCCAGCGCACCCCGCTGCTCCAACCCCTGTCCGAGTACCGGATCGCTGCCTCTGCCCACGGCTTGCACCGCGAGCAGGGAGACGGCAGTGAGCAGCACCGCCCCGGCCGCCATGAACATCGCGCCGTAGAGGCAGGCGAGACGGGCGCGGGTCACGGGGCGGCGCTGCGGCGAAGGGCGGTCGTGGAAGGGCGCCCCGGCCCCGCCGTCTTCGGGCGCGGGCGACGGCGTGACATCCTGCCCGGCACCGTCGACGGCGCCGCCTCGGACTCGGATCGGCATCCCGTTTCCCTCCCCTGTGGTGTGATGGCCCCACTCTCTCCGCACCCCCTTAAACGGGGCGTCAGGACGGGCCGGGGGCCAGTACTGCAACGGCGTTTGGCGTGACTGGTGCCGCGCTGGGTATGGAGCGCGTCCGCTGTGAACCGTTCCGGGTTCGGTAGGGACTTCAGATTGTGGTTGTGGCCTGGGGTTTCGTGGCTGCTCGGTAGTCGTTCGCTTCGTCTTCGACGGGCGGGATGTGCCCTATTCCACCGTGGAGTCGGCGGTGGCAGTACCAGTCGATCCACTCCGCAGTGGCCAGCTCGACCTGGGTGAGGGTCTTCCAGGGCCGCCCGGGCTTGATGAGCTCGGTCTTGAACAGGCCGATGGCGGACTCCATGAGGGCGTTGTCGTAGGCGTCGCCGACCGATCCGATCGAGGCCGCGAGCCGGCGGCCTGCAGGTGCTCGGCGAGCCGGAAACTCGTGTATTGCGACCTCGCGTCCGAATGATGTATCAACTCGCCCCGCTGGTATGGGAATCCGTCGCGGTCGCGTTGCCACAGGCCAATCTCCAGGGCGTCCAGGACGAGCCTGGTCCTCTTCGTGGTGGCGGCCCACCAGCCTACGATCCGGCGGGAGAAGGTGTCCACGACGAACGCCACGTAGACGACGCCGGCGATCTCTCTCTCAGCGCGGACCGCGCCATCGACCGGGCGGCGTCTACCGACACCCGCTCCGGTTCCAGCGGCTTGCGCCTGGACGTGTCTGGCGGCCATACCCGTTCCTGACCCGCGGGCGCGGGCCGTGCGCGTGGCCGCCCTCGGTTCCCGGGGGCGTGTTCAGCGGGCCAGGTGCAGCCGGGTATGGAAGTACCCTGCCGCCTCCTTCCCTGCCGGGTCTTCTCCGAACGCGGTGACGGTGGTCACCGCGTTCTCCTGCTCCCGGGGGTCGGTGAAGCGCCGCTGGGGCTGGGTGGTGGCGGCCCGCTCGATCGCGAGGCCGTACGACTCCAGGCAGCCGGAGATCGCCCCGTAGTCGTGGGTGCGTAGGACGAAGGCAGCCACCGGCACGGGGTGGCCGATAGCGGTGAACAGCCGGGCGAAGGTGCGCTCGGTGAGGAAGCTGGTGCCGCCGGTGACGGTGATCAGGCCCGTTCCGGCCAGCGAGCCGCGCAGACGCTCCTCCGGCTCGGTGCGCTCCAGGTCCACGCAGTGCCCCTCGTCGAGCAGCCCGACGGCAACCGCGTAGTCCAGGGCGGGGCGCGAGACGTCGATGCCGATGACCCGCACGGCTTCGGGGCGGCGGCGGACCGCGTAGAAGTCAAGGTCGCGGGCCGCGAGTTCGGCGGTGGTGAGTTCGGCCGCACGGGTCGAGGTGTAGTGCGCGAAGAGTTCGTCGAGGGTGACGTCATGGTTGAGGAGGGCGGCGTTGATCCCGTAGGAGCAGCACACGTCGAGGACCGTACGCCGCCTCGGCCCGAGTTCGGCAGCAAGCGCGCGGAACACCGGCTGGGCGTGGCCTGGGGTCTGGTACTCGTACGGCCCCAGGGCGGTGAAGTACCCGCGGGGGTCGGGGAGAGCGTAGACGTCGTCGAAGCTGGTCATACCGACCGGGTTCATCGGGGTGCGCCTCCATGGCGTTCGGCGGAAGTGGGGCGGGACACGGATGCCCAGTCTTATCCGCCCACGCGCTGGCGACGAAAGGCCGCCGATCCGGCCACCAGCGCCGACCGGCCCGAATGCCGTCCGGCCGACGCATACACCACGGCCGGGGTCGCATGACTGAGGCCACGGGCTCGGTGCTGCGGTCAGGCGGAACTCGCCGATCGGGACTTCACGTTCAGGCTCGGCCGGTCAGAGTTCGACAGGCTCCGCCCTTGACGGCTAACGGCGTTAGCCATAGCGTGGCGCCATGCCTAGCTAACGCTGTTAGCCATTTCGATCGTCGCGATGTGAGAGGGCCGCAGTGAACACCGCTACAGCCGGCAGTCCCCCGTCCCGCAGCGACCCGCCCCGTCCCCTCCGGGGTACACGGGAGGCGTCAGAGTTCCAGTCCGGGGCATTGGCGGTCCCTGGGGAAGGGCACCAACCGCAAGCCGTTACCGCGCCCGTGTTCCTCGCTGGACCGGGCCCGTTGCCGCGGAACCCTGCACGGCGCACTGCTGGAATCCGATGTCCCACGCTGGCCGCATCCGGCATCGCCATCGCGCGGACGGCCTGCCATGGCTGACCGCGCGCAGCAGATCATGGCCGCTGCCCGGGAACTGCTCGACGCCGAAGGGCCGGAAGCGTTGTCGATGCGGCGCATCGCCGAGCGTGTCGGTATCCGGGCGCCTTCCTTGTACAAGCACTTTCCTGACAAGGCCGCTGTCGAGGCCGGGCTCCAGGCCCAGGGGATGACCCAGTTGGCGCAGGAGCTGGAGGCTGCCGAAGCAGAGATCGGCGTCGAACCACCCCTGCTTGTACTCGCCCGAGCCTACCGACGGCACGCGCTCGCCAGCCCGCACCTCTACCGCATCACCCACAGTCGGCCGCTCGCCCGCAACGCACTCCCCGAGGGACTCGAAGATCGCGCAGCGACGCCGCTGGCCCACGCGGTGCACGGCGACATCGACATCGCGCGCTCATTCTGGGCATTCGCGCACGGCATGGTCGTGCTCGAACTCGACGGCCGTTTCCCGCCCGACGCGGACCTGGATGCCGCATGGCGTACCGGCTGCGAGGCGTTCGCCCAGACGATTCGAAACAAGACCCGGGGAGACACCACATGACCACGATCGCCAGGGAGCCTGCCACCGGCATCACCCCCAGAGCCGCCGGGTACACACACGCCGCGGCATGGATCCTTGGGCTCGCCGCCGGGTGGGGAGCCACACCCGAGGTCGGTGACACACACGCCGGGATCACGACCGCGTACGCCGACCGGCCAGTCCAGGCGCTGGCCCAGGCGCTGCTCGTTCACGGTGTGGCAGCTGTCTGCCTCGTGGTCGTCGGATCTGGACTGCTCGACTGGGCCCGCCGTACCGGCAACGATGCGGCTCGCCTGGCCGGATGGGCCGGGAGAGTCGCGGGCGCGCTCGCATCCCTGCAACTTGTCCTGGAACTGATCGCAGTACCCGGAGCTGATTCAGCGTCACCGGGCAGGAGCGGCGCACTGTTCGAGATGGTCCAGCGCGTGGACGGCGTCAAGATGCTCGCGCTCGCCGCACTCGCGGCGGCTGCCTGCGCAGCCTGCCGCCACGGCACACTACTGCGGCGTTGGGAGGTCGTCATCGGCTGGGTCCTCGCGACCACGATCGCCACGTCCGGCATCGGTTACTTGCTCCTGTCCACTGCCTTGACCCCGACGGCACTCATTTCGTTGCCCTTGCTGCTGATCTGGATTGCCGCACTCGGCGCAGCCCTCAGGCACCGGCCCTGACCGCTCACTCGACCAGACGGGCGTCGCGACATCGGCCGCCCCTCAGGCGGGAAAGCAGGAGCGCGTCCGGGAAGCGGCTCGATTCGTGGGTGAGCCCGCTGCAAAGTGCGCCGTCGCCCGCCGGGCTTCTGATCAAGGACTCGGTTCAGTGCACGCCTGATTGCTCAGATGCTTACCAGTCCACTTGATTGAGACCTCTACGGAGTGACCATGGATCTTGCCTACCTTCCCAGTCCTTCGAGCGGGGTCCTTCACCTCGGCCCGGTTCCGTTGAGGGCGTACGCCTTCTGCATCATCCTGGGCATATTCGTCGCCGTCTGGCTCGGCAACCGGCGCTGGGCCGCGCGGGGCGGGGACCAGGGCGTCATCGCAGACGTCACCCTCTGGGCCGTGCCGTTCGGCCTCGCAGGGGGACGTCTGTACCACGTGGTCACCAGCCCCGACGCGTACTCCGGCGAACACGGCGAGCCGATCCGAGCCCTGTACATGTGGGAAGGCGGGCTCGGCATCTGGGGCGCCATCGCCCTGGGCGGGGTCGGCGCGTGGATCGGCTGCCGCCGCCACCGCATCCCCTTCCCCGCCTTCGCGGACGCCGTCGCCCCCGGCATAGCCCTGGCCCAGGCCATCGGCCGCTGGGGCAACTGGTTCAACCAGGAACTCTACGGCCGCCCCACCACACTTTCCTGGGGCCTGGAGATCGACCGCGCGCACCGCCCTTCCACCATGCTCGACATCACGACGTACCACCCCACCTTCCTCTACGAGTCCCTCTGGAACATAGGCGTCGCCGCACTGGTCCTCTGGGCGGCCCGCCGGTTCACGCTCGGTCACGGCAGGACCTTCGCCCTGTACGTCGCCGCCTACACGGTCGGCCGGTTCTGGACCGAATACCTGCGCATCGATACATCCCACACGTTCCTCGGCCTCCGTCTGAACGGCTGGACCTCGGTCGTGGTCTTCCTTGGCGCTATCACCTTCCTCGTCGTATCGGCCCGCCGCCACCCGGGCATCGAGGACGTGTCGCGGTCAAAGGACGAGGGCGGCTACGAGATGGCCGGCGAGCCGCTCCTGGGCGTCGCCAATCCAGGCAGGAGGAGCGACGCACGATGACACGTGAGATCGCCGGCGCAACCAGGAGCACCGGGCCCAGGGCCCCACGGCTCGCCTGAGGCTTGCAACTCCTTGCCAAGTACCCCGGTGATGCCGGGGCGGGACGAACTCATCGGGTACGGGACAAGACGCCCTTTCACTTACCCGAATCGGCATCGCCGCCGCAGCGGCAACCGGGGGGGCGCTCCCTCCGGCACCCTGTTGCGGCTGCCTCCACCCCCTGCCGGGCGCCGGGGCCAAAGGTCCGCTCCCTTGCCTGGGCCCGCGTCGGCGGTCCCCGTGAAGACACCTCCGAGTTCGAGGTCACCCCGAGCGTCATCGACCCTGATCCCGCCACGGGCGAACACCAAGACGGGCTCTTGCCCGGAACGGCAAACTTAAGTCACCGTTCCGGGCAAGATCCCTCAGAAATCGCCTAGAGGCGTGCAGGCCCCGCGTTCGTTCGGGCCCGGCGCCGCGAGGCTGTCACGGCTTCAGCTTGTCGGCCTCCCGGACTTCGTGCAGGTGGATGAGAACGTCGAAGGACTTGGCGATCGCGACGTCGCGCGGTTCCGCGGGGAACTGGGTGCCGAGGCTGAGCGTGGGCCGGGCGGTGTTCAGCCAGGTACGCGCGGGCTCCGGGGCGCGGCGGACGTCGAGGTAGAAGTTCTGGTGTCGGACCTGGTCGAGGGTGTGCTCGTTCCTGCCGGGGCCGGCGGCGCCGACGGTGAATTTCTTCCATTCGCCGCCGAGGGCAGCATCCTTGGACAGGAACGAGCCCTGGTTGAAGGTGAAGCCGATGGGGAGGTAATTCTTGCCCATGGTGTCGCGCAGGAATGAGCCCTGCGTCTTGGGATACATCTTGGGGTCGCTGGCCTCGTAGCCGACATGGTCGTTGTGTGCCGACAGCAGCACCTTGTCGCCGGTCTCTCGCTGCCACCAGGTGACGTTCTGGGCCATCACCTCATCGCGGAAGCGCTGCGAGGCAGCCACCGATTCGGGGTTGGTGACGTCAATCGTGAGAAATTTGGTGGTCTGGGCGATCGACCGGGCGTTCTGCTCAGCCCACACGAAGGCCTTGTCGCCCGAGCTCCCCAGCTTGCTGACCAGTGCCAGGGCTTGCTCCGCCTTGGCGGCGAGCTGCTGCCGTTCGGCGAGGGGCTTGCCCAGGTAGGCGAAGACATCGTCGATCGGGCGCAGGCCGGCGTAGAGCTCGTTGAGCTGGGGCAGCGCCGCCGGGTGGCTGCGCTGCACGTAGCCGGTCACCCGTCCGAAGAACTCGTCGCTCAGTGTGGGAGCGCCGACATCATTGCCCATGAAGTGGACAGTGCGGCTGGGATGGCTTCGGTTGTAATCCCGCATCCACTCGATAAGGCTCACGAACTCCTCTCGTTCCCAGGGCGAATTGCCGAGTTCCTTCTTGGCGATCTCCCGGACGTCTCCCTTTCCGGTCTGCAGGTATTCGTCGATCTGGAGCCCTGAGGACCAGCTCATCTCCAGAGAGAAAGTGGTGAAACCCTTCTTCTCCACGAGGTGACGGAAAATCCGCTCCTTCATGGTGAAGAACTCGTGGGAGCCGTGAGTGGCCTCGCCGAGGCCCACCACCTTGGCGTTGCCGACCATGGAGGTCAGGGCTTGCAGGTCCGCCGTGTTTCCCCCGGGCTCCGTCGAGCGCAGCGGATGGGCTGCCCGCTCCAGTGCGCGGACCGCGCTCTGCTTTCCGCCGCCCGTGGCGTCCTTGTCGACCGTGGCCGCATTGACCGCCATGGGAGTGAGGGCCGCCCCCACCGCGATGGCCACCGTCGCAAGGAGCTTACGGCGACTGATGCGTTTCTTGTGCGTAGCCATCTTGTTCAATCCTTCTATCAACTTACGTGTGGATTCTTCAGGAGAAGATGACCAGCGATAAGCGCCGAAGTCATGCCCCACACCATCTCGGAAAGTGCCCCATCAGCACATCACCGGAATGCGCGGAGATCGTACGAGCGTGGGATGAGAAGCTGTACGGGCCCCCAGGGCCCGTCGTCCTCTGGAATGGGACCCTGGTCCTGGTCCGGTTTCGGTCCTGGGGTTGAGCCGGGGGCCGCGGGATGCAGGGACAATTGCACAAGCAGAATCGATGCTGTGCGGACCGTCCGGCATTACTGCGGAAACCAGCTGGGAGCGAACCACCATGGCGACGCGTCGCAGAGCCCAACCGTCGCGCGAGGGACTGCGTGGGCGCTTCTTCCGGCTGGACGCCGGCCCATTGCCGTGGACCCGCAACGACGCCCTGCTGGCCACCGGCGCAGCTGTCGTAGATCTCATCGGATACATCGTGTTTTCGCAGGTCACGAATGTGCCCGTGTCGAATGTCGGCGTCCTGCTGGTGACCGTTTCCGCGCTGCCGCTGCTGGTGAGGCGACGCTTCCCGCTGACGGTCATGACCGTCAGCCCGATGCTCGCCGTGTTCCTGAATCTCACGACGTCCGTGAGCCATCACTTCGGTGCGACCCTCGCGATCGCCCTCTACTCGGCTGCACGAACTGGCCGCCGGTGGGCGACGGCCGCCCTGATGATCGGGGCGATCGGGGTCACCCTGCTCACCCCGGACCTCGCTCTCCCGCGCGGATTCCTGAACGTGACCAGCGCCGGCCTCGCCGCCTGCCTCATGGCTGCCACCGGCCTCGCGGTCAACCGATGGCAGCAGGAGACTGAGGCCAACCGTCGGCTCCTCACCGACCGGGCAGTGGCCGACGAACGCCGTCGCATCGCCCGGGAGCTGCACGACATCGTCGCCCATCGCATCACCACCATGCAGCTGATGGCGGGAGGCGCCCGCGCCAACCTCGACCACGACCGCGACGTCGTCCGCGGCGCCCTGGTCACCCTCGAACACTCAGGGCGGCTGGCCCTGCGCGAGATGAGACAGCTCCTCGATGTCCTGCGGACTGACGAGGACACCGCGGGCGACCGGCACAGCCCCCCGGAGGCGCCACTACCAGGCCCGGCCGACCTCGACCGCCTGATCAAGGAGTCCCGGCAGGCCGGACAGGCCGCCGACCTGACCATCGACGGCGATCCCGGACGACTGCCCTCGGTGGTCGGTGTCACCGTCTACCGGATCGTCCAGGAGGCCCTGACCAATGCCCGCAAGCACGCCGGGCCCAGTGTCCCGGTGAAGGTCCGCCTCAGTTGTCTGCCCGAACGCGTCCTTGTTTCCGTCACCGACGGAGGCCCGACGGCCGCCGCGCAGTCGCCGTCGGCTCCCGGCATCAGGCAGGGCGCCGGATACGGTCTGATCGGAATGCGCGAACGGGTCGCCCTGCACAGTGGCGTGCTGGAGGTCGGCCCGCTCCCGGAGGCCGGCTACCAGGTCGTGGCGAGCCTGCCGCTGAAAACACCGACGGGCGAGGAGAACTGACCGGTGAGTGGGACAGAAACCGAACACGAGGCCGTGGGCGAGCGGACGATCCGGGTACTGATCGCGGACGATCAGCCGCTCGTGCGGCGTGGCCTGGCGCTGATCCTCGGCCCCTCTCGGCCATTACCGTCGTTGCCGAGGCCGAGAACGGCGAGCAGGCTCTTGTCCTCGCCCACGAGCACAATCCCGATGTCGTGGTGATGGATATCAGGATGCCGGTCCTCGACGGGGTGGCGGCCACCGAGCGACTGGCCCGCGACCTGCCCAAGTGCCGGGTGCTCGCCCTGAGCACCTTCGACATGGACGATTACGTGGTCGCCGCCCTGCGCGCCGGCGCATACGGCTTCCTGCCCAAGGACAGCTCGCCCGAGGAGCTGGTGGCCGCGATCCGCACCGTCCACGCGGGCGAGGCCATTGTCGCGCCCCGGCTGCTGACCCGGCTGATCTCCGCCTACATCAAGAGCGAGCAGGTGGCGCCCCCGGATTGCCGACGGCCCGCCCCGGAAACCGCCTCCGATCTCACCCCACGAGAGGTGGAGGCCTGGCGACTACTGGCTACCGGCCTGGACAACAACGAGATCGCGCACGCCATGGAAATCACCGTCTCCACTGTCAAGAACTACATCACCAGGATCTTTGACAAACTCGGCGTCCGCGACCGGGCACAGGCGGTGATCGCGGCCTACGAGTCGGGCTTGGTTGCAGCGGGCTGATCGGCTCTCTCCTGGGCGCTGGCCTACGCCGCTGGCCAGCAGGGGTGTCGGATCGTCAGGTTCAGAGCCACGGGCATGACGTTCCGTTACCACCGGAGGTGAGACAGAGCGGTTGACCGTACAGACCGTGGCCGACCCCCTTCGTCGTACAGAGTGGCTGCCGGTGCGGGAGACGGGGCCTCAGTGGGTTGTACGCCCAGCTTCGACAGCCGTTCCTGCTGCTGGGTGCGATCTATCGGTGTGGGGCCAGTGGTGTGAGAGACAGTGGGCTCTGGTTTGTTGCTGCTGTGCAGGCTGCGTTTCGGGGCGTGTAGATCATGGATGTGAGAGATCTGGGTCCACCCACGGTCATGGAGTGAGAGAGGCCCAGGGGTCACCTGCTGACGCGAAAGCGAGAGATTGCACTTGCAGGTGCGCGGGGATGAGGCGCCCGCCATCGATCCCGCCGTGACCTGACGGGAGATCATACTGAGGTCTACCGGACGTCACCTGAGCCCAGCACAATCGCCTGTATGACGATCGCCACGGGCCCGCCGCTGCCCACGCACCACACACCCGTCGTGCTCGCACGGAGGTTTCTGACCGGTGGCGTGGTCGGCACGTCGCTCGCCGCGTGCGTCGTGGGCGGGATCGTCGAGTACGTGCCACTGTTCGTCACCGGCTTGGTCCTGCCCGCCGTCTACGGACTGCTGTCCTTCCTCGCCGGTAGGCCGAGAAGGGCCCGGGAGGCAGCAGTCGCGCCCCGCACGGCGCTCGCGACGATCGAGAGCATGGAGGCCGTTCGGGGCGAGCCGAGCGACATACCGGTGCGGTTCGAGCTCACCGTCGCACCAGACGACGGGTCGGCGTACCGGGTTGAGATCACGCAGGACATAAACCTCGTGGACCTGTGCGACTACCGGCCGCGTGGCGTCGTGGTGGTCCAGTACCCGCCGGACCGGCCGTGGCGGGTGCGGATCGTCAAGCGGCCGACACCGGAGTGGGAGGGCCGGGTGGCCTCGGCCCGCCTCGACTCGGCGCCCGGGACGGTCAGGGTGGCCGCGCCCCCGGAGGACCCTGCCTTCGGCTTCGTCGCGCTCCTCGGCCTGCTGCTCGGTGCGGTCCTTGTGGTGCTGCTGTTCCGCGCGGACCTCTTCGACCGGGACGACACCACTAAGTCGCTTTCGCCTGCGCCGCCGCCCGTCTCCTCCCCCTCGTCGACCACGGTGGTGTCGTCGGTGTCCGCAACGGTCGAACTGGGTCGAGGTCAGTCGTTTCTCGACAAGGGTGAGCTGGACCGGACTGTCGGCTCACTCACCAGAGGCGGACGCCAGGCGCTCACCGTCGTCGTGCAAGAGCGCCTGCTGTCGGTCGTGTTTTCGCCGACCAATACCCAGACCCCGGGGTTCGACCTTCGCGCGCTGCCCTACGACCGTTTTCCCGCCCTGGTCGAGGAGGCCACGAACACCCTCGGCGTGCAGTCCCCGCGGGCCTGGCAGATCACCGCCGATCGGCTTACCGGTTCCCTCACCATCAGGGTCGTCGTGACCGGGGCCGAGGGCACGGCGTCACTGGAGGCGGAGGGACAGGGCAAGGTGGTGCGGCGCGTGCCCGCACGGTGAGGTGCCCTGGGGCCGCGCCGTTCCGGACGGCAGGGGTGTGCTCGGTGGCTGTTCCCGAAGTGGCAGGAGGAAACACGGATGGGCTGGCACGGATATGGGGTGCTGTGGTGCGCCTTGTTCGGCACGGTCGCGCTGGTCGGCTACGGGAGGTCACTGGCCGGCGTGACCCGGGCCCAGCGGACGGTTCGGGCGACCGGGCGGATCGAGCGGGTGGGAGAGCCACGGCACGGAAGCTCCCCGAACGACGGGATAGCCGTGGTCGTATCCTTCCAAGACCCCCTCACCGGCCAGGAGTTCACTGTCACAAACGACGGTGAGCGAGGCGAGAGGATCAGCGCGGCTTGGACGGGTCGGGAGATCGGCGTCCACTACCCGCGCGGAAGGGCCCACGCCTTCCGCTTCACCAACGACCGTTCCGAAGGCGGGCGGGGACTCGGATGGCCGACCTTCGCGCTCTTCCTCGTCTACGCCGGTCTGGTCGTCGTCGCCGCGATCGACTGGGGCTGGCCGTGGGCTCTGCTCGGCTTCTGCGGGCCGTGGGCCCTCTTCGGGGTCTACCACCTGCCCGGGAACATACGCGACAGGAACCGCCGTCTCGACGAGCTAGCCGCCATGGCTGCCGTGTCCGGCCGCGTCGTCGCCGTGCTCAAGAACGTCAGCACCGACGACGAGGGCCACACCTCCACCCACCTGGTGCCGGTCGTCACCTTCACCACCCTCGACGGCAGGGCCGTCACGGCCTACTGCGAGTCAGGACTGCCGAACCCCGCCGGATCGCGGGGCCTGGACGTCACGATTCACTACGCCTCCGACGACCCGGCCGTCTTCACCCTGGACGTCGAGGGCGAACGCCGGTCCTGGAAGCAGGACATGGCCGTCAATGTCGTGGGTGTTCTGGTCGTGGCAGCGGCGGCCGTGGTGGGAGTGGTCGCGCTGTGAGAGCTTCCCAGCACCTTTCCAGCTTCAGGAGGAGATAAGCTGTGCGGACTCCGGGGCAGCCTGTGGGTTGTCACTGGCTCTGCCTACTCCATACCCAGCTTCGCAAGTACGGTGAGTTGGTCGGCGTCCAGGCGGTCCCTCCTCGTCTTGGTGTTGGAGATCCATACGCCGAGCTTGATGGCCACCGGCTGCTCCGTCTCGCCTTTGACCGTGACCTCCTCTCGGTGTGCCCTCGGGACTGGCCGGTGGGCTCCTTCCCGCTCGACCCACTGCCTGAGGGCTGCCAGGCCTCGCTGGAATGAACCGTTCCGGGTTCGGTAGTAATGCCGCTTAGATAAGGGGTGTGAGTCCGTGAGTTACGCCCCAGCACGCGGACCCGGAAGCTGTTGTCGCCATCCGCGAGACTGATCAAATCCACTGCGTACCCTTTGCTCCGCCCACCGACATCTGTCAGGACTCATGGTGGCCAACCAGATCCTCGGGCACCACCAGGTTGGCCCAGCCCCATTCTGTTAGGGGTTCTTACAGCGGTGCAGGCCTGGCAGGCGGACGCGATGGGGTCGCGCTCGATCATGTAGCGGGCCTGGTCGGTGGTGATGGTGCCGCCCGTGGGGCCTTTGATCGCCCAGCAGCGGGGTTTGTGGATCCGGATTCCGGGTCCGGTCCCCGGCGCTCCGGCGGGTAGCGGTACCTGCTCGCAGACCCATTCGTCGGGGACCGTTTCGGCCGGGGTGGCTGGCGCGGGCGGGGCCGGCGCGGGGAGGACCGGCGCGGTGGGGGGTGAGGGTGGCCGTCGACGCAGCATGGGGACGTCGTCGTACGCCACCCCGGGTACGGGGCGTACGCGGGCGCCGGGGACGTCCATCTCGATAAGTTCGGGAGTCAGGTCCGCGCCGGTGCTCGCGGCGCGGTGATCCACCCCCGCAGGGCCACGCGCTACACCCACTGCCCGGCATCGGTCTGCCACCTGCGCACGGGCCGTCCGGCGACCTCGCCGTCGGGCAGGAGAACGCGGACCGGCGGGAGCAGGCCGGTTGAGGGTGTGCGGGCGCGGCCTGGCCGCGCGGTGCCTGACCTGCCATGGCTCTCTATTCGCGCAACTGTTCGAATGCAGCAAACGTGGTGCGCCCTGTCCCGTCTCAAGTGATCTGGTCCGAGGATGCGGCTGTGACCTGGGGCGACCAGAACGGTTGAGACACCTGGGTGATCGAAAATCTCAGTTGATCTGGCCCCTGGCATCTGAATACTGGGTGTCGTCTCAGTTGATCTGGTCTGCTTCCGGCGTTTCGAGTTGAACTTGTGGAAAAGCTTGCGAGGGGTGCCCATGCACGATGACCAAGTGGACGTGACCGCCGAAATCGTTGCGACCTTGATCAGAGAACAGTTCCCTCAGTGGAGCGGCAAGGCGATCCGACTCGTGTCGTCGACCGGGACGGTCAACGCCATCTTCCGCATCGGGAACGACCTCTCTGCGCGTTTCCCACTGCGTCTGGCCGATGCCGCCGAGGCGCTGACGGTTCTGGAACAGGAAGCCCAGGCGAGCGCGGAGCTGGCACAGGTGTCTCGGTTCCCCGCTCCGGAACCCGTCGCCTTGGGAAAGCCTGGAGCGAGTTACCCCATGCCGTGGTCGGTCCAGACATGGCTCCAGGGAACGGTCGCCTCTGATGCCGACCCGAGTGGGTCGGACGCTTTTGCCGAGGACCTTGCGGCCTTCATCGCAGCCCTGAGGGACGCCGAGACGCGGGGGCGGCTTTTCAGCGGCGAAAATCGTGGCGGCGTTCTCGCTCACCACGACGATTGGATGGCGAAGTGCTTCGAGGAGAGTAAGGGACTGCTCGACGTGCCCCGGCTGCGTCAGGTGTGGAGCCATTTTCGGGAGTTGCCACGCACGGGTGCCGACGTGATGAGCCATGGTGACTTGATTCCGGGCAATGTGCTGGTCGCGGGAGACCGGCTCAGCGGCGTGCTCGACACCGGCGGCTTCGGCCCAGCCGACCCCGCGCTGGATCTGGTCAGTGCCTGGCACCTGTTGCAGCCAGGCCCACGGGAAGTGCTCCGGCGGACACTGGCCTGTGACGATCTGGAGTGGGAGCGGGGCAAGGCATGGGCGTTCGAACAGGCGATGGGTCTTGTCTGGTACTACGTCGAGAGCAATCCGACGATGAGCAGAATGGGGCGCCGGACACTCGACCGCATTCTGGAGTCGATGGAGTGATGACAGGTCTCCTCAGACAACCTGGCGAACCAGATCTTCTGAGACAACGAGCGAATCAGACCCGACCAACTGAGACAGAGACCAGACCACCAGAGACGGGACACGCCCGCCTCCCGGCCTACTTCACTGTGCCTCTGTCCTGTGCCATCGAACCTTGACCGCCCAGGTCAGGGCCTCGTTGAGCAGTGTCAGAACCTTGCTGAATGATCGGGCCATGCTGATTGCGACCAACGAACGCGGCCATGTGGTGAAGCGACCCTCCAAGCCGGCCATTGGGAAGATGCTGGCCGACCTGCAACGGGGGAACGCTCACCTGGTCTTGGAGCGGGTGGACGAGGAGCGTTCCGGCAGCTGGTACATCCAGGTCCTGCTCCGTGAGAACAACACCTTCCAGCTCGAATTCCGGGACGGCGTGGCTGAGCTGCACTACCAGACACAGACGATCTCCCAGCAGAAGGTCCTCGGAGCCCTGCTCGGCTGGGCCGGTGCAGCGCCGGACTGGCGGGACAACTTCATGTGGAACAACATCTCCGAGCAGTTCGGCCCGAGCGACCGTGAGAGCCCGGAGCCGCCGGGTGGCGAGGCGCCCTCGACTGGTGCGCATACGGGCTGACCACGACGGCCAAGATGCGATGGCACGAACCGCACAGCGGCCAAATTTTAGTGGCAATCGGTCAAGGTTCGATGGCACAGGACAGCCTCGCAGCGATAGATGTCACCTCGCAGCGCAAACCGTTACCGCCTTGGAGATCGATCTGTGTGCCCGGCCCTGTGTCGAACCATGCCGCCGGCTCTCCGTTCCTTGTTCAGCGACGGCGGGGCACAGTCCTCACACGGCAGTTCGACGAATCCAGGCCTTTGATCTTGTGGGTGGAGGACCATGAGGTCATGAGGTCATGAGGGCTTTGTGGTGGGCCTTGGCTGCGGCCGGGACCGTGGCTGCGGTCACGTTGCTGGTCTGGGTGTCGGCGGGAGACCTTGAGCGGTCCAGCCAGGTGTGGGGGGTGGCCGGGGCCATCGCCGGAATGGGCGCACTGGTGGTGGGTCTGCTGCAGCTGCGGGCGTCGGCCACCGCGGCGGCCGCAGCTGCAGCGGCGGTGCCCGTTCCGTCGTGCGCGCGGGCGGCGGCGCCATCGCCGCAGGCGGCAACGTCCGCAATGCCCATGCACGTGACACTTCTCCGTCGGCCGGTAGCGCCCCGGCGCCTGGTGGCAGCCCGGGGATCTCCGCGACCGGAGGAGCAATCGCTGCTGGTGGTGACGTCGACGGGTCGACCGCCCAGAGGGGAGCGTGAAGCTCCCACGCTGGGGGCAGCCCACCAGCAAGGGGAGCCATCCGACAACCGCCGAACCGGCAGAACCGTCGGTGCACGCCGACCGGGGGTCGCTCGCAGCGGGCCGGGACATCCTCAACTCGTTGGCCCTCTACGTCGAGAACGGCACGATCCTGCCTCGGGAGGCGTACGGGCCGGTCGCTGACGTCCAGGCACCCGCCGGGTTATGCAATGCGCCTGCGACGAAGCTGTTCGTCGGCCGAACCGAGGCCCTGACCCTGCTAGACGCCGCTTTCGCGACACCCGGCGAGGTCATCGTGCAGGCTGTCCACGGCCTGGGCGGAATCGGGAAGTCAAGCCTGGCCGCCCACTGGGCCCGCCGGCACCACACTGGCAACCCCGCTGGTGGATCACTTCCGACAGCCCGGAAGCAATCGACGCCGGCCTCGCCGAACTCGCCCGTTCCCTCCAGCCCGCGCTGGCCGTCATGCCTACCGCGTTCCTCGTGGAACGCGCACTCCAATGGCTGACCACCCACGACGACTGGCTCATCCTCCTGGACAACGTCGAACGCCCCAGCGACATCACCGGGCTGCTCGACCGTGTCGGGACGGGCCGCTTCCTGGTCACTACCCGTCGCGCCACCGGCTGGCATCACACCGCCACCTCCGTGCGCCTCGACGTTCTCGCCGAGAGCGAGGCCGTGGACCCGTTGCCAGCCTCGGTCATCCAGGTCTCGCAGGCGGCGTGAGAGAAGAAGCCGCTCCGGCCAGTTCTCGTCACCTTCACCACCGCGCCACTCATGGTGTGCCGACCTGCTCTTCGCGCAGCCGTGCCGGCTGGCGGCACCGGTGGAGGGCCGTGATGTGTCTGTCCTTCTCGGCTGGTTGCCGATCGGGCAGGACGCGCCAGGACGCTTCGAGGGACAGCACGTGGCCGGTCATCGCCTGGATGTCGTTCTGGGGCAGGGCGCTGGAGCGCAGGGCCGGCAGATGCCCGACGACATAGCGTTGGTGGGCAGTTGAGCCGGACCACAGGGTCGTGACCAGGTAGCGGTTCGTGTCAAGTCGCGTGACGACCCCGGCGAGCATGCCGCCGGCCGCAGCCATACCGGGCGTCCACACCTCGCGCTGGGCTTCGAGGAAGCGCCTCTTGCGGCCTGGCAGCAGACGGCAGTCGGCGACCCGCAGGAGAACGGCTGATTCGAGAGCGCTGGACAGGTCGGCTGAGTCCCCTCCCATTTCAAGGACGATCTCCCCGGTGGCGACGTCGATCCCGGTGTAGACGGCGCTTTGCCGGTTGTCGACGACCACAGCATCGTGTCGCTCGCGCATGAAGCACCGGTAGGCCTCTGCACCGCTCCACAACCCCAGCACATGCGCACGGCCGGTCTCCGTATCCCAGCCCCCCACCTGCCCGACCAGGCCCGGCTGGTCGCTGATCGTCGACCAGGCGCTCTGGGCTGCGGAGAACCGCTCCCGCGCTGTCACCGGCACTCGGCACCCGATCCACTTGCCCCACATGTGCAGTCTGCCTCTCAGCCGTGCCGAACTCGACGAACAGATGCAGCAAATGATCGGGCGCAGACCCCGGTCGGCGTCAATCGGCCCACGGACCGATCCGACTGGGACCCGCGACGTACGGCCTACGGCGTAGCCTGGCCGGACGCGGCAGGACTCACATAGCCGCCGTGCCCAAACTGCGCACCGTCTGTGCGAGACCGCGGATGAGGTCGTTTTCCGTCTCGGTGTGCCACACCAAGCCCCATCGCAGAGAGCGTTCCTCATCGAACGGCAGGTAGACGATGTCGGGGCGGGCGTTGTAACGAGTGGCGTGCGCTCCGGTGAGGGTCACGATTCCGCCGTCGGCCACGACGGCGATGTTCTCCTCCCAGCTCGCCACCACCTCCAGGCGGGGAACCTTACGGCCTGCCGGGGTGTAGAACGGCTGGAAGGCGTTCTCCCAGGAAGCGGGCACGTCCACCGCCGGTGACAACACCCCGCAGTCGGCGAGGTGCTCCAGCGACGCGGAGTCCCGTCCGGCCAAGGGGTGGTGTACACCGACGCCGAGCACCTGCGGTTCGGAAAACAGCACGGGGCCGGTGGTGAGGTCGGGCTCGTCCACCGGCAGCCAGGCGATCAGCACATCCCCATCCCCTCGGCGCAGTGGTCCGAAGGGGTCCTGGGAGGCGCTGTGGCGCAGCCGCAGTTCACAGTGGGGGTGCCGGGAGCGGATGGCTGCCCAGAACGGCTTCAGATCGTGGCCATTGGTGTTCACCATGCCGACGCGCAGCACAGCGGTGACGCCCCCGGCGGCCATCCTGGCTCTCTGCAGGCTGTGGAGCAGACCGCGATAGACGGGCCGCAGGTCATCGCGGAGCTGCTCCCCCAAGGGGGTCACGCGAACGTTACGACGGGTGGAGCGATCGAACAACACACCGCCGATGCGGGCGTTCCTGCTCCTTGATGGCCTGGCTGACCCGGGCCTGGGACACGTGCAGCCGGACCGCGGTGCGCCCGAAGTGCAGCTCCTCGGTCAGAGTCAGGAAGATCTCGATGTCGCGCATCTCCACCGTGGCACGCCCCCGTTCGGTCCTCCTGATCGGTTCGAGATAACCCGCAGGTGATCGGGGCTATAAGCGATCCGATCTTGATCGGGACGACCGGCGTGCGTGAGCCTGGGAGCCGCCGGCAGTCGCTCCGGCCAGACGATCGACCTCATACGCACGCCCGCCCGCCACGGACCCGAACGAACCCAGGAGCATCCACATGTCCACCACCGTCGTCGTCACCGTTCTGACCGCTGTCTGGGTCGGCTTCTCCGGCCTGTCCCTGATGCGCAGAGCCCCATTCGTCGTCGAACCGCTCCTCCAGTACGAGGTGCCCAGATCCTGGTGGGCACCGCTCGCCCTGGCCAAGCTCGCCGGCGCGGTCGGCCTGCTGATCGGGTTGGCCGTACCTGTGGTCGGGTACCTCGCCGGAACCGGCCTGGTCCTCTACTTCCTCGGCGCTGTCATCACCGTGCTGCGGGCCCGTTCGTACAAGACCGTCGCCTTCCCCCTGCTCTACCTGGCTCCGGTCACGGCCACCCTCGCCCTGGGTCTCGCCGCCTGACAGCCGCGCGTCACGGCTCGGACCGAGCCGCCGATACGAGGCATCGGACACGGCGGTTGCCCCGCCGAGCGTGCGACTGCCTGAACCGCGCCACGAACCACCGGCCCCGCTCGTGCCGTAGCCCGTCCTTCCCTTTCAACCAACCGCATACGAAAGAGCACATGATGCGCGCCGTCCTCCGACTGCCTCTGGCCGCCGCCACTTTGGCCACTCTCCTGATCGCCGCCCCGGCGTCTGCACACACGGCCACCGCCTCCCCGCGAGCACACTGGATCGCCGGATGGAGCACGGCCGTCCAACGTCCCTCCCAGAGCTGGTACCCGACCTGGGCGGAGGCGGGCTTCCACGACCAAACCGTGCGTCAGACGGTAAGAGTGGGCACGGACGGATCCGACCTGCGGGTACGCCTGTCCCATTCCTTCGGAACGACCCTGCTGAGCCTGACCGGTGCCACGGTCGGCATATCCGACGGGGGCGCCGCCGTCCGGCCCGGGAGTGTCCGCACGCTGACCTTCGACGGATCCGCCGCCCCTTCGATCCGTCCCGGGGACCGGCCTGCCAGCGACCCGGTCCGGCTTCCGGTGAAGGCGGGTGACCGGCTCAGCATCACCCTGTTCTTCAAGGGTCCCTCGGGGCCCGCCAGCTTCCACAACGTGGCGATGGAGACCGCGTACCGGGCCGAGGGCGACCACCGCGCAGACGTGGGCGCGGACGCGTTCACCCAGGAAAGCTCGTCCTGGTACTTCCTCGACGGCGTCGATGTCTCCGCGAAGCCGGCGGGAGGCCGGCGGGACGCGATCGTCGCCTTCGGCGACTCCCTCACCGACGGCGCGGCCTCGACGCCGGGAGCCGACAACCGCTATCCCGACCAGCTCTCCCGCCGCCTGTCCGCCGAGGGACGTCAGCGCCCGGTCCTCAACGCCGGCATCGGCGGCAACCGAGTACTGAGCGACTCCGCTTGCTTCGGAGAGAAGGCCACGACCCGGTTCCGGCACGATGTCCTCGACCAGTCCCGCGTGGGCACCGTGATCGTGCTGGAGGGAACCAACGACATCCTGATGGGTGAGATGGCCGCGAACGCCTGCACCACCACGAACCGGCGGGTGACGGCCGGCGAGTTGATCGAGGGCCATCGCGCGCTGATCCGCGCGGCCCGCGCCCGCGGGATCATCGTCATCGGCGCGACCCTTCCGCCCGGCAAGGGCCTGGAGAGCGGAACCGCCGCCGAGACCCGCGCCGCGCTCAACCAGTGGATCCGCACCAGCGGCGCGTACGAAGCCGTCGTGGACTTCGATCGCGTCCTCGCCGACCCTCTGAACCCCGAGCGGCTGCTCCCCGCCTACGCCAGCGGGGACGGACTGCACCCCAACGACGCCGGCTACCGGGCCATGGCCGATGCCGTGAACCTGGATTCCCTGTAACTCCCTTCACCGAGTCGCCGCGCTTGCCGCGTGCCATCGGACCGCCGACCAAAGGACTCCATCCCCGTGACCACCGCTTCTGAGCACTACGACCGGCTGCTCGCCGCGCACTACACCTGGATGCTCGGCAGCGACATCCACGCCGTCGCACGCGACCAGGCCGAACTCCTTCGAGACCTGGGAGTACAGCCTGAGGCGGGCGGGGACGCGGCCATCGACCTCGGGTCCGGGCCCGGTCCGCAGACGCTGGCTCTGGCACACCTGGGGTTCTCCACCGTCACGGCCGTGGACCTCAGCCGGGCCCTGCTCGACGAACTCCTCGGGCATGCCGAGACCGCGGGCGTCGCGGGGGCCGTACGTACCGTGCGAGCGGACCTCCTGGATGCCCTGCCGCACGTGGCCGGACCGGGCACCGCGGCCGCGATCGTGTGCATGGGTGACACCGTGACCCACCTGCCCAGCCCCGCCGACGTCCGCTCCCTCCTGGACAGCGTGACGCACGCCCTACGCCCCGGTGGGCACCTCGTGGTCACCTTCCGCGACCTCACCGAGGAGCTCCGCGGCGATGAGCGGTTCTTCTCCGTACGCTCCACCGAGGAGCAGCTGCTCACCTGTTTCCTGGAGTACGTCGACGACGAAACGGTCATGGTCCACGACCTGCTCCAGACCCGGTCAGGGGGCGAGTGGCGTCTCCAGGTCGGCAGCTACCCCAAGCTGCGGCTGGCCTCGGCCTGGCTGAGCGGCGAAGCCCGACGTGCCGGCCTGCAGGTCCGCCACACCGGGGCGGGCCCCCGGGGCATGCGCATCCTCCACGCGGTCAAGCCGATCAGGGGGTAGCGGACATGCTCCGGCTGTCCGGCGTTTCGGTCACTGATACCCGAATTCCTGCGGCCCGAGGTCCCGTACGACTTCGGCGAGGGCATGGATGGGTTCGTTTCCGGATTCGGTACGCCATAGCAGGGCGTAGGACAGTGGCAGCATGTCCCGGATGGGCAGCCAGGCTATGTGGGTCAGGGCCCAGTGCCGGGTGACGTGGGCAGGGAAGGAGTGAACGATCTCGCCGGTGCCTACCAGATGGATCAGGTCGTCGCTGTTGGTGATGCTCTCGCTTCGTTCGATCGTTCGGCCTCGTGGTGTCTGGAACGGCAGGTACCGGTCCTCCCAGTAGTCCGGCATCAGAGATGCCATCGCATGGGGGCGGTCGGCCAGGGTCTCCAAGGTCACCGACGATCGTGAGGTCAGCGGGTCTTCCTTGGACACGGCGAGCAGTCGGGGGTCGGTGAAGAGCACGGGTCCGGCGGTGAGGTCCGGCTCCTCGACGGGCAGCCACCCGACCATGACGTCCAGCGTGCCGTTACGGAGGCACGCGAATGGGTCGACGTAGGGGGCTCGGCGAATCTGCAGTTCCCACTGGGGATGCCGCGTGCGGAACGTCCGCCAGTAGTGGTGGAGTGCGACAAGGTTGAAGGGCAGCATGCCGACCCGCAGTACCCCCGCCACCCCACGGGCGGTCATCCGGGCGCGCTCCAGGCTGCCGCAGATACCTGCGTACAACGGCCGCAGGTCGTCTCGCAGCTGGCCCCCCAGCGACGTCAACCGCACCTGCCGGCGGTTCGCGCGATCGAAGAGCATCCCTCCGAGCCGCCGCTCCTGCTGGGCGATGGCCTGGCTCACCCGTGCCTGGGATACCTGCAGTCGAGCGGCCGTGCGGGCGAAGTGCAGCTCTTCCGCCAGGGTCAGGAAAATCTCGATGTCCCGCAGTTCCATCGGCGGTCCTCCCTGCGTACGGCGCGTCTCATCGGTCTGCGCCCGACGTTCACGCCGGGTGTGGGCCAGGACGGAAGAGGCTGCGCGCGCTTCGGCGGCCTCGCCTCACCCAGCCGCGGGCAGAAGGGGTCGAGGTCTCGAGAACCGCCCGTTCCGGCCCCGTCAGAAACCTCGCAGCACGTACGGAAGTGCGACCGCTTCTTCTCCACCACATCTCGTCGCGCTTACGCCCTGGTCAGCGCGCACATTAGCTGATGCCCACGCATCGGACGGCAGCCACCCCCGCTGCCGCCGCTCCTGCGCTCGGCGGTGAAGTTGAGCGCGAGGCCGCGGGCATGGCTCACGCCCGGCGAATCCCGTACCCCAGGTACGTCACCAGTGGTTTGCCGTCCGATTCGATGACCATGCCGACCAGTTGCGGCAGCTGACCGTCCGTCACCGTGCCGCGCTTGCGCCCGCGCGTCGCACGCACCAGGTCGCGCACGTCGCGCGGCTTGAAAGCCGAGACGTCCTTCGCGGACAGCCCCGCCCGGTCGAGGGCCTCGGCGAGTTCCGCCGGACGGCGCAGCCGCTGTGCGGCGTAGCGGCCACGGGGCATGATCCGCGTGGCCGGGAGAGTCTGGAAGGCTCCAAGATAGATGAGACGGGACACGAGCGTGCGGTTCACCGTGTCGTACACGAAGGCTCCTCCGGGGCGCAGCAGGCGTGCGGCCTCCGCGAGGACCATGCCGGGCCGATCGGTGATTTCGAGGGTGTCGGCGCAGTACACGAGGTCGAAGGAGCTCTCCGCCAGGTCGAGGTGCTCCGCCGGGGTCGTCAGGTAGGTGACGCCGCGCCCGGCATCCGCGTTCCGGGCGAGGGTGGTCGCGGCGGGGGACGGATCGGCGGCGACCACCTCGAACCCGAGTCCAGCGAGGCCGCGGGCCAGAAGGCCGCGCCCGCTGCCCATGACGAGCGCACGGCCGGTCTCCGGCGCGAGGTCCGACTCATCGATCACGCGGCGCAGGTAATCCATGCGTACCGACTGGAAGGTCAAGGCGCGGATGTGGCGGCCGTCGACGGCACCGGGGGCGTCCGAGTCGAGTGCGATGTGCGGGGCGATGGTCATGGCGGGCTCCCTCGTCAATCAGGTCAAGTTCCCTCAGGAAACTTAACATTGACGAGTTCCCTTAGGGAATGCGCGGGCGCTACGGTGAGCGCATGGCCCGTACCTCCCTCTCCTCCGTCGCGTGCTCGATCGCCCGCGCGACCGACCTGTTCGGCGACGCCTGGACAGCCCTGATCATGCGAGACGTCCTCGTCGGCATCAGGCGCTTCGACGAGCTGGCGGAGGACTTCGGCATCTCCCGCAAGGTTCTCGCGGCGCGACTGGCTCGGCTGGTCGAGGAAGGCGTGCTCTCGCGCGAGCGGTACCAGGCGAGCCCGCCGCGGGAGGAGTACGTGGCCACGGAGAAGGGCCGGGAGCTCTACCCCGTCCTGCTGACGCTGATGGCCTGGGGCGACAAGTGGTACGCGGCGCCCACAGGTCCGCCCGCCCGCATCCGCCACGACACCTGCGGACACCTCACCATCCCGGTCGTGACCTGCGAAACATGCCGTGATCCGCTCACAGTGGCCGACACCACGCAACTACCCGGCCCCGGCGGACACACAGGGCCGGGAACACTGCTCCTGGGACCGCTGATCGCCGCGCGCGGGCAAGAAGCCCGAATCCGCCGGAGGGAATGACCTCTTTTCACCCTCATCGGCATGTGGGTGGACAAACACCGATGTGGCCTCACCGCCCCGGGCGGGACTGTAAAAGAAACGGCTCTGGCCCGTAGTCGGTGGTGACGCCGAGTAGCCATCCGCGATCATGGTCTTGTGATGGATGTCAACTCTCTTATCGGGACGGTGTTTTCCGGGCTGTCGGCACTGGTCGTCGAGGACGTGACGGACGACGGTGACAAGGTGATGGTCACGGCCCGCACCCGGGATGTGGCGGTGCCGTGTCCGGTGTGCCGAACGCCAGCGGCGAGGTGCACGGGTACCACCGCCGGACGGTGCGGGACGTGCCGGTCGACGGCCGCCCGGTCGTCGTCCACCTGCGGGTACGAAGGCTGGCCTGTCCGGTTCTGGGCTGCTCCCGGCAGACCTTCCGTGAACAGATTCCCGGACTGCTGAAGCGTCATCAGCGCCGCACTGTGCGTCTCGCCGGGCAGATATCGCAGGTGGCGCGGGAGTTATGCGGCCGGGCGGCCGCACGCCTGGCCGCTCTGCTGGCCGTGCCCGTCTCCCGCAGCACCGCACTGCGCCATCTGCGGCGCCTGCCGCTGCCCGAGCAGGCCATCCCGCGGGTGATCGGCGTGGACGATTTCGCCCTGCGCCGCCGCCACCGCTACGCCACGATCATCACGGATGCCGAGACCGGCCGACGCGTCGCGGTCCTGCCCGACCGAGAGATGGCCACCCTGGAGTCCTGGCTGCGCGAGCATCCCGGTAGAGGTCGTATGCCGGGACGGCTCGGCCACCTACGCCGAGGCCGTCCGCCGTGCCCTGCCCGACGCGGTGCAGGTCAGTGATAGATGGCACCTCTGGCGCAACCTCTGCGACAAAGCCCAGCTCGAGGTCCGCGCGCATGCCGGCTGCTGGGCCACCATCAACCCGCCTCGCCCCGGCGGAGTACGCGAGCAGACCACCCGCGAACGCTGGAACAAGATCCACGATCTCCTCGGCCAAGGTATCGGCTTGCTCGACTGTGCTCGCCGCCTGGGCCTGGCCCTGAACACCGTCAAACGCTATGCCCGCATGCCCGAACCCCAGGCCCTGCGCCTCACCCCTGCCTACCGGCCCACCCTCGTCGACCCCTACCGCGAGCACCTGCGCCAGCGCCGTGCCGAAGAACCAGCCGTTCCGGTCACCCACCTTCTCGAGGAGATCCGGGAGCTGGGCTACACCGGCAGCGCAAACCTCCTGGTCCGCTACCTCAACCAGGGCCGCGCCGAAGGCGACCGCCCCGTCACCACGGTGCGTCACGCCGGCCGCCTCCTCCTCACCGACCCCGAGAATCTACGCCCGAAGGAAACGGCCCTGCTGGAGAAGATCGCCGCAGCGTGCCCGGAGATGACCGCACTCGCCGATCTCATAAGCGATTTCGCCGCTCTGCTGAAACCAGCCGAGGGCAACGACACGAAACTCACCGATTGGATCACAGCCGCCCGCGCCGTCGCCCTGCCCCACCTGCGCAGTCTCACCAACGGGCTCAAAATCGACCGGCCCGCCGTGAACGCCGGCCTCACCTTGCCCTACCACAATGGCCGCACCGAAGGCGTCAACACCCGCACCAAGAGAATCATGAGACAGATGCACGGACGCGCCGGATTCGACCTTCTCCGGCACCGCGTCCTCCTGCCCTGACGGCTACCCGGCGTCACCACCGACTACGGGCCAGAGCCGAACGTTTTACAGTCCCGATCCTGCCGGTCATCTCCCGCAAGGGCACCCCGAACATCAAGGGGATGGGCAAGCTCCGCTACGTCGTGGAGCAGACCTTCGCCCTGCTCCACCAGTTCAAACGACTCGCCGTCCGCTGGGAACGGCGCACCGAACTCCACGACGCGTTTGTCTCCCTCGCCTGCAGCCTCATCTGCTGGCGCCGCCTCAACAAACCCGAATCATGATCGTGTTACGAGCTCTCTGGAAGGCTGATGTATCCCGCCCGGACAAAGGGAGACCACGGGCGCCTTCACCGTCGTTGTGTTGGTCCGTACGGCTGCCTTCACGCCGAGCCAGCGTCGGCGGCTGGCAGGGGTTTTGGTCGCGTCGGCTGATGCCGGGCCGTGACGGTGGTCGCGGGTGGTAGTGGAGGCCACCACCGATCGGGAGGAGGTACGCGCGGCGCTGCGTGGTCCGGTCGGGGCCGGTATGACGGCGGAGCGGCTGAGGGCTTCGCTCCCGCGCTGCCGTCCCCGGGTGACGGCCTCCGCGATCGGCCACCTGGTCCGAGCCGGTCTGCTGGTGTAGCTCGGCGGGGACGTCGAGTTCCCGGACGTGCACTCAGGCCTGGTGCCCACCCCTGAAAACCTCAGTAGCCGGCCGTCGCATCGCAGGATACGGACGTCGTGTATGGCGTCTCTGTTGCTCCAGCTCGGGCTGCGCGGATCCGGCCGGAGGTCGACCCCGAACCGCTTTGGCTCGTCGCGTGTCAGCATGCAGATCGAACCGGCCGTTGACGGGTGGATTGGGTGCGGCGGTCTCCGCTCCCGTTCCTGGCGCCGAGAGAATCTCGCAGATGGCCCGAAGGTGGTGCGGTGTCGCTTAGTGATCCTCCTCACCGAGTTGTAGGCATGCGGCTCTGGAATTGCATCGGTCCGTCAGTAAATGGATCCATCTGTGGGGCGCAGTTTCGGATGCCTGGCGTGAGTGGAATCTGTGGAGCTGTTGTGTGCTTGCTGTGAGTGTGGATATGAATGGCCCCCTCTTGATCGTTCTTGTGGGGGATCCCTGTGCGCGTCGCGCGTCCGTTCGTTGTAGTCGTTGCCTTCGTCATGGCCGTTCTAGCCGGTACGGAGCAGGCCGCGCTGGCCGTGAATCAGTGGGACGCTGCCGGCAAGGTTCCCGGGGCAGGACAGCGGCCGGAGCAGGCCTGGGGCTCGGCGAAGGGCCGCGGACATGACGTTTCCGGGGATTCCACCGATGCGAATGCGGGCGGCGGGCGTAGTGGCGCGCAGAAGGCTCCTGGCGAGCTGATGCCCACCGGAGCTCCGGCGCCGGTCGAGCTGGGCGGCCAAGCTCAGGCGCCGGTTCCGCAGGTCAAGGCGGTGGAGGCCCCTGCGGGGGCTGTGGCCGTGCCGCCTGGGTTCGATCAGAAGCGCAGTGTCGAGCTGCCCGATAAGCGCGAGCAGCGGGCGCGGACCTTCAGGAACATCGACGGAACTTTCACGACGCGCTATTTCGATGAGCAGGTCAATTTCCTTTCCCGTGAAGGAAGTTGGAAGGCCATTGATACGACCCTGGCTCGTCCCAAGGGGGCCTGGGCTTTGGGCGCGTCGGGTTCCGGTTGGGAGCCGCAGTCGACGGAGGCTCCGCTGTTCCTCGGCGAGTACGCGGACGGCAATCCGCTGGTACGAGTCAGCGCGGGGAGCGGGTACTCCGTCGGCTACGGCATCGAAGGTGCCGCGCATTCCCAGGGCCGGGTCGAGGGCAGCACGATCACCTACCCGGACGTGCGGCCGTCCACGGATGTCGAGCTGGTAGCGGGCGCTGAGTCCGTCAAGGAAACGCTGCTCCTCAAGGACCAGAGTGCCCCGAGCCAGTGGCGGTTCCCGTTGTCCCTGGTCGGGCTGACGGCAAAGCTCGACGGCCACGGCAACGTCATCTTCCTCGACAAGGATGGCAGCCAGCGCAGCTGGATGCCGTCCGGGTGGATGGAGGACTCCAACCGGGGTGAGCACTCCAACGAAGGTGCGATCTCAACCGGCGTCACCTACAGCCTCCTCGAGGAGGGCGGCCGCCAGATCCTCGTCGTCACGCTCGACACCCAGTGGCTGACGGCCCCGGAGCGCGTCTACCCGGTGAGGGTGGACCCTCCGGTCGAGGTGACGGGTGTCCGGGCGAACTCCGGGACCTTCGTCCAGTCGCCGTACAACGCGAACAACTCCGGCAACCCTCTCCTCAAGGTGGGGACGCCCGACTCCGGCGCATCCAAGGCCGCGGCGTTCCTCCGCTTCGACAACGTCAACAGCACACTGAGGAACGCGTGGGTCATCGCGGCCAACTTGAGCCTGTACAACTCATGGTCCTACTCGTGTAACGCGCGACCGGTCACCATCCACGAAATCACGTCAAACTGGGCAGAGGGTTCGACCACGACGATGCCTGGTCCGGCGACGGGTCCGGCACTGGGCTCGAAATCGTTCGCCCACGGCTGGCACCCCCAGGGGGCGAGCAACTGGACGTGTGCACCTGAGTGGGAAACGATCCCGCTGGGCGAGTCGGGCCGGCAGATGGTTGATGACTGGACTCATGGCCGCAGGGCGAACTACGGGCTCGCGGTAAAGGCGTCGACGTCGGACTCCTTCAGCTGGAAGCAGTTCTATTCCGACAGCAACAGCGAAAACGGGGGTTCGGGCAAGCCCAGCCTCGACGTGACCTGGACACAGTACGGCGCCACCTACCAGCTCGGTGGCTTCGTCAAGCCCATGACCGCGACCTCCGAGGGCACGTTCAAGGTCACCGTCACCAACAAGGGCATCGCCACCTGGCCTGCGGGCGGCAACTACAAGCTGCGCTACGACCTCTACGACGCCAACAATAATAACGTCGGTGACTGGAGCAAGATCCGCTGGACAGCCATGCCCCAGGACGTTCCGTCAGGCGGCTCGGTGACTCTCGACGCGACGATCGCGCCGCTGACTCCTGGCACTTACACGCTTGTCTGGACGATGGACGACTACGGCGCTAGTTCGTTCCGCGCAGCGGGAGTCCCTGGTGCCGGGCTCCGCTTTGACGCTGTCAACATTCCCCCGCAGATCACAGGCCTCGCTCCCGCGAGCGGCGCCCTCACCGACAACCTGACCCCCACACTGTGGGCGTCGGCCACTGACAAGGACTTCTTCCCCAACGCTCTGACCTACCAGTTCGAGGTGTGTGAGGTCCAGGGCGCGGACAGCCGCAGGAACTGCCGCCAGTCCACGCCCGGGTCCTCACAGAGCTGGATGGTGCCCGCCGGCTGGCTGAGCTGGTCCAAGACATACGCGTGGTACGCCTACGCCAGCGACGGCCAGGACAAGTCGGCGCAGACCCAGCCGTCGATGCTGACGACCCAGGTCCCCCAGCCGGTGATCACCTCGCACCTCGGCGGAGCGGACAATGGCCGCAGCTTCGGTGAGGCCGCCGGCAACTACGCGACCGCGGCGACCGACGCTTCCGTACCGGTGGTGGGCCCCGAGCTCACGGTGGTCCGGACGTACAACTCTCAGGACCCCCGCCAGGCCAACGCCTTCGGTGCCGGCTGGGCGACCCGCTGGGACATGCGGGCCAAGCCTGAGGCCGACGGAAACATCGTCATCACCCTCGCGGGCGGGAGCCAGGTTCGTTTCGGCCGCAATAGTGACGGCTCCTACAGTGCCCCCTCGGGCTCAATGGGTGTCCTGACGGCGATTGCCGGCGGGGGCTGGACGCTGCGTGACGCGAGCGGTGCCCTGTACACCTTCGACGCCGAGGGCCTGCTGAAGAAGACCACCGACGGCCACGGACGCGAGCAGACCCTCACCTACACCGATGGTCTGCTGACGAAGGCTACGGATGAACTGTCCAAGCGGTCGCTGACGTTCACCTGGAGTGCCGGGAACGTCAGCTCGGTGTCCACCGACGCGATCGGTCCCGGTGCCCCGGCACTGACTTGGACGTATACGTACAGCAACGGGCGGCTGGCGAAGGTCTGCCCGCCTACATCGGCGACCGCGTGCACGGTCTACGAGTACACGACCGGTTCGCAGTACCGCAGCATGGTCCTCGACGCCAACCCGGTCTCCTACTGGCGGATGAACGAATCCGACGGAGAGAGCGCAGCGAGTGAGGCAGTCTCGCGGACCGGCCTGAACGCCGGCCGCTACCGCGACGTCGGCCTCGGCAACCCCGGTGCCCTCACAGGGACGGGCAACAAGGCAGCTGCCTTCAACGGCACCACCTCCCACGTGGAGATACCGGAGGCCACACTGTCCTCCTCGAAGATCCTCACCGTGGAACTGTGGTTCAAGACGGCCAAGCCCAGCGTCCTGGTCGGACTCCAGAACAAACGGCTCGGCGAGCAGCCCACCCGCTGGAGCCCTGCCCTGGCCATCGACACCAGCGGAAAACTCCGCGGCGGCTTCGACCTGGCTGACGGATGGAAGAACCCGCTCGCCTCGCCGAACACGGTCACGGACAACACCTGGCACCACGCCGCACTCACCAGCACCGGCACCAGCGAAACCCTCTACCTCGACGGCCAGGCCGTCGGATCGCGCACCGGCACCGTGGACCACAGCTCCAAGACGTTCGCCTACCTCGGCGCGGGCTTCTCAAGCCCCGAATGGGACGACAACCCCGACCGGACCGTCCGCTACTTCGACGGCACCATGGACGACGTCGCCATCTACCACCGCGCCCTGGACGCCGGCGCGATACGCGCCCACTACGACGCACGCACCGCAACCTCCAAGCTGACCAAATCCACCCTGCCCTCCGGCAGGACCGGCGCCCAGGTCACCTACGACAGCGACACCGAACGCGCCACCCAGGTCACCGACGCATCGGGCGGCACCTGGCAGATCTCCGCACCCCAGTACTCCTCGGGCTCCCAGGCCTACGACAGCACCGTGCAAGCGGCCGGCCCGGTCAACTACTGGCGCCTGGGCGACAGCAGCGGCGCCGCCGCGGCCGACGAGATATCCAGCGGCGGCAACGGCTCCTATCGCGAAGGCGTCACCCTCGGCTCGGTCGGCGCGTTCCTGGACGGCGACAACGGCTCGGTCACCCTCGACGGCGCCAAGGGCGCGATCGACGTCCCCGCCGAAACCATCAGCGGCGCAACCGCCCTCACCCTCGAACTGTGGTTCCGCACCGACAAGCCCAACGGTGTACTCCTCGGCCTCCAGAACACCGAACTCGGCACCACCCCCACCGCCTGGAACCCCAGCCTCCTCATCGACTCCGACGGAAAACTCCGCGGCGAACTGTGGCGCGGCACCAAGGGCGACCAGATCACCAGCACCACCCAGGTAACCGACAACGCCTGGCACCACGCGGTACTCACCGGCGGCACCACCGGCCAGACGATGTACCTGGACGGCGTCAAAATCGGCTCGATGGCGGGTGCGGCCAAGCCGGAAACCCTGGCGCACGCCTATCTCGGCGCCGGCTACTCCAGCCCCGAGTGGGACGGCCAGACGTACGCGACACGCTATTTCTCCGGCCAGCTCGACGAAGCCGCCTTCTACAACAAGGAACTGGACGCCGGCGCGGTCGCGGACCACTACAAGGCCCGCACCCGTCTCGTCACCGGAAACGGCGCCCAGTACCAGGGCACCGTGATGGCCGATACCCCCTCCAGCTACTGGCAGCTCGACGAGACCAACGGCACCCGCGTCGCCAACAAGATCGCGGCCACTGGCGGCAACGGCACCTACACCAAGGCAACTCTGGGAACCCCTGGAGCCTTCGGTGTCGGCGACCGGCCGGCGGCCGAGTTCACAGGAGACGGATACGCCGCACTCCCCGGCGCCCACCTCTCCAACACCGACCTCTCGGCCGAACTCTGGTTCAAGACCACCAAACCCGGCGTGCTCCTCAGCGACCAGAGCCACGCCATGCCCGACCCCGGCACCAGCTACGCCCCCGTGCTGTACGTCGGCTCCGACAACAAACTCCACGGCCAGTACTTCACCTTGGGTGTCGGAGCCACCAACACGTCACCCACCACGGTGACGGACGACCAGTGGCACCACGCCGCGATCACCGCCCAGGGCTCCACCCAGACCCTCTATCTCGACGGCAACCAGGTAGCCCAGGCCGCCAACGTGCCGGTCCACCACCAGTCCAACACGCGCACCTACATCGGAGCAGGCTTCACCCAGTACTGGCCCGCCTCTCCCGGCAACGGCGTCAACTACTTCACCGGCCAGATCGACGAAGTCGCCCTCTACCCGCGCACCCTCACCAGCGAGCAGATCACCAAGCACTACAGCGCCCGCACCCGCGCCTCCGGCTCCTCCCTCGCCGCGACCGTGAGCGTCACCGATCCCACCGGCGCCAAGACCAGCAGCACCTACGACGCCGTGCGTGGCCAGCGCCGCACCGCCTCCACGGACGCCGACGGCGGTGTCACGACCTACGCCTACGACACGGGCGGCTTCCTCCACACAGTCACCGACCCCAACGGACACGCCACCGTCACCGGCCACGACGAGCGCGGCAACACCGTCTCGACCACCACCTGCCGAGACGCGGACTCCTGCTGGACCACATTCGCCGACTACTACTACAACGCGGCCGACGAGCTAGACCCGCGCAACGGCAAGCAGACCGCAGTGCGCGATGCCCGCTCCGCCAACGCAGCCGACAACCGCTTCAAAACGGCCACGACCTACACCGCCCTCGGACGGCCCGAGTCGACGGTACTCCCCGACGGTCGCACGTCCGCCACGACGTTCACCAACGGCACCGAGCCCGCGATTGGTGGCGGCACCACCCCTCCCGGCCTCGTCGCGACTGAGAAGTCCCCGGGCGGAGCAACCGTCTCCTACGCCTACTACGCCAACGGAGATGTAGCACAGGCCGCCACGCCGTCCGGACTGGTCACCAAGTACACCTACGACGGCATCGGACGGAGCCTCTCCGAGACCCAGGTCTCCACCCTCCAGCCCACCGGCACCACCACCAGCTACGAGTACAACGCCATGTCCCGGATCACCTCCGAGACAGCCCCGGGTGTGAAGAACGAGATCACTGGTGTCACCCACACAGCCCGCGTCACCCGCACCTTCGACGGCGACGGCTACCTACTGACCGAATCGACAGAGGACACCACGGGCGGCGACCCCAAGCGGACCACCACCTACCGGTACAACACGCACGGGTTCAACGACAGCGTCACCGACGCGGCCGGCAACGAGACCACCTACGGCCACGACGCACTGAGCCGCGTCAACCGAGTCACCGATGCCGCGGGCAACGTGGTGACACACACGTTCACCTCACGCGGACAGCTAGCCCAGTCCACCCTCAAGGACTGGACCGGCCACCCCCAGGGCGGCCAACCCCGCGACTTGGTCATTGCTTCCCACGCGTACGACCCTGCAGGCCGCCTCGCCTCAACCACGGACGCGATCGGTGCCACCACTGCCTTCACCTACTTCGACGACGGACTCGAGGCCACGACAACAGCCAAGGCCGTCACCCAGGCCGACGGCACCAAGCGCGACATCATTGTCGAAGCAAACACCTACGACGGCGCGGGACACCTCACCCAGCAGACCACCGGCGGCGGACGCGCCACATACGCGCACACCGTCGACGCCACAGGCCGCACCACACGATCGACCTTCGATCCGGACGGCCTGAACCGCGCTGCGACCTTCGAGTACGACGCGGACGACCACCCGACCGTGCAGAGCCAGACCATCGATTCCACGGGCAAGAAGCTCACGACGACCACCGAATACGACACGGCGGGCAACCCGACCAAGGCGTCAGTCACCGACGGCACCGCCACCCGCACCTCCAGCCGAACCTACGACCAGCGGGGCAAGCCCCTCACCGAAGTCAGCCCGAGGGGCAACACCACCACCAACCGCTACGACGCCCTCGGCCGCCTGGTCGAGCAAACGGCACCCTCGGTAAACGCTGAAGAGAACGGCGCAGCGGCCACCCTCGTCGCGCCTAAGACTCTCACCGGCTACAACACATTCGGCGAGGCCACACAGGCGCGCGACCCGCGCGGCTCCACCGCCCTCACCGAAGTCGACATACTCGGCCGCCCTGTGACCGTGACCCTGCCGGACTACACGCCGCCCGGCGGTCAGAAGATCACTGCAACCTCCCGAACCGCGTACGACAACCTCGGCCACGTCACGTCGACAACCGACCCGCTCGGGCGCACCACATACTTCACATACGACCAACTTGGCAACCTCGCCAGCAAGACCGACCCGGCACTCGGCACGGCAGGCACCACCCTGCAAGCCCCGGGAACCACCACCCTCAACGGCACCACCACAGCCCTGTCCGGCGGCGGAGTCAGCACCTACAGCTGGACACCGACCGGCCTGCCCCTCTCAGCCACCGACCCGACCGGCGCGCGTACCGAGTCCACCTACGACGAACTCGGCCGCCAGCTCACCGCGACCACCATCGAACGCAAGCCCACACTCCAAAACCTGGTATCCCGCTACACCTGGGACGACGCGAGCAACCAGACCGCATCCACCACCCCTGGCGGGCGCCGGACCACAGCCACGCACAACCCGGCCGGCGAAGTCCTTACGGTCACTGACCCCCTGGGTGGTGTCACCAAGTCGGCCTACGACGGCCTCGGCCGCACGATCGCCACCATTGATGCCACCAACCGTAAGACCACAACCGCCTACGATCTCCTGGGCAACCCCACGTTGGTCACCGACTTCGGCACGGGGGATACCGCGCTTCGTGCGACCTCCTCCGAGTACGACGCCGACGGCAATGTGACGGCATCCACCAACGCCAACGGCGCCCGCAGCGCCTACACCTACGACGCCCTCAGTCGGATGACCAAGCAGATCGAGCCGATCAGCGCGACGGATTCCATCACGACCACCTTCGGATACGACGCGGCGGGCAACCGCACGCGCCTGACCGACGGCCGCGGCAAAGAGACCTACTACACCTTCACCCCCTGGGGCCTGCCGGAATCGACCATCGAACCGGCCACCAGCCAGCACTGGACACCGGACGTCCGCACCTGGACCACGCTCTACGACGCCGCCGGGCAGGCGGTCACCGAACTGCTACCCGGAGGCGTCAAGCGCCAGCGCACCTACGACGCCCTCGGCCGCCTCACCGGCGAGACCGGGACCGGTACCGCGGTCACCACCCGCCCCCGCACGCTCGCCTACGACCTCGCCGGCCGCATGACCAGCTCCGGCACCAACGGCGCCCTGGCAAACAACACCTACACCCACAACGACCGCGGCCAGCTCCTCACGTCCAACGGACCCAACGGAAACTCCGAATACGGCTACGACGCCGACGGATTGATGACCTTCCGCAGGGACGCAGCCGGCTACACCTCCTACTACGGCTACGACCTCGCCGGCCGACTCGGAGGCCTCACGGACCCCCTCACGGGGACCGAACTCTGGCGGTCCTTCGATGCCGCGGGCCGCATCACCCTGGAGAAGTACGCCCGGTCCAACGGCAGCGACTACAAGATCGACGCCAAACGCGACTACAGCTACGACAGCCTCGGCCGCCTCACCAAGGACTCCGTCTCCCGCACGGCCGGCGGAGACGTCCAGGGCATGGCATACGACTACGACCTCGTCGACCAGCTCGTGAAGAAGACCACCACGGGTACTGCGGGCGCGGCGGCCAACACCTACACCTACGACCTCGCCGGCCGCATGTCCTCCTGGGGCGACGGCGCCACCAACACCCCATTCGAGTGGGACAAGTCCGGCAACCTCACCAAGCGGGGCACCCTCGCCGGTACCTACGACTCACGCAACCGTCTGGAAACCTGGGGCACGCAGACCTACGCCTACAGCGCCCGCGGTACCGAGAAGACCGTTACCGACTCCGCGAACGCCAACGCCACGCAGCAGATACAGTCCGACGCATTCGAACGCACCATCACCAATGGCGCCAGCACCTTTGCCTACGACAGCCTCGACCGCGTCCTGACCTACAACGGCACCGCCTTTACCTACGACGGTGGCTCCAACAACTTGGTCACCGACGCCACCACCACCTACGCCCGCACCCCCGACGGCACCATCCTCTCCACCGCCACGACTGGTCAGACCGGCACCGCCCGCCTTGCCGTCACCGACCAGCACGACGACCTCGTCGCCAGCCTCACCCCTGACGGCACGGCCCTCGCCGGCTCCCGCACCTACGACCCCTTCGGCAAGACCACCGCCACCAGCGGCAGCAACCCCAACATCGGCTACCAGTCCGGCTGGACCGACCCCACCAGCGGCGAAGTCAACATGGCCGCCCGCTGGTACCAGCCCGGCATCGGCAGCTTCACCAGCCGCGACACCCTCCAACTCGACCCCACCGAGTCCGCCCTCAACGCAAATCGCTACGCCTACGGCGGCGGCAGCCCTCTCAACGGAACCGACCCCACAGGCCACAACTTCGACGGGCGGGGAGGCGGAGGCCCCGGCGCCGGCGGCCGCGGAGGAGCTGGCAGCGGCGGAAGCAGCGGCGGAGGCAGCACCGGACGAGGACCCCTCCGACCGTCTTCCTCCACCCGCCCCGGCCCAGCTGCACGCAGTGAGCTCAGCGACAAAAGGGCGATGCGCCAGTCGACCCGCCCCGGCACCCGGCCTTCGGGCGCTCGACCCAAGGACATCGGTAGGGGCACTGTCACCCGCCCGACCAGCTCCCGGGGTCCGACGGGGACCCGGCCTACCACGACTCGTCCCCAGAGCCCTGGCCGAACAAACGGTGGCAAGTCCGGTGGTGTGAAGGGCGGAGGCACGAAGCCCACGGGCACGAACCCCGGCACCAGCACCCAGCCCCGCTCAGCCCCCAGGCAGAATCCCAACGGCCGCCCCAAGCCCGCACCAGCGCCGACGCACGTCCCCAAGCCGAACTGGGGGCTCGCCGCCAAGGCCGCCGCCCTGGTCCTCGAGCAGGCTGTCACCACCATCGTCCTGCCGACGCTGTATGAGGAGGACCTCGACTTCACGCCGGACTCGGAGCTGGCCGCTGACTACAGCCTTGGTCTGCACATCACAGTCGACGAGTGGAACGAAGCGGAGATGACGCAGTCGCCGGTGAACCGATCCGATTGCCGCAAGGGAAATTCGGGCGTCTTCTATATGCCGCTCGACAAGTACGGTCGAGCCCAGGGTGCCCGTGCCTGCCTGAATCAGGGAGACTTCAATTATGTGGACGATAAGAAGGGGAATTGGGCTCTCGATACCGACCCCACTCTAATTGTCGGTTCTCCCGCCGAGAATCTTTTCGAGTCCCCCAGAGGGGTAATAGGTTGGAATAATAAGCCGCAAGGTTGGAGTGGGGACCCGCTCGATCGCGGTCATCTAATTGCTAGATCGCTTGGCGGCTCCGGAGAAGACCTGAGAAATCTCACGCCTCTGTACTATACGGCCAATCAGGTCGTAATGTACGCCACCGAGAAGAAGATCGCGGCCATGGTAAAGAAGGAGACGGTATACTACAGCGTTACTCCGGAGTATGTGGGAAGTAATCCTGTACCGATGCGGCTTTATATAGGATGGATCGGAAGCGAGAGCGGTCCGGGATTCACGATTATAGAAAATACTCCCCAATCCTCGAGGAGGAAGAAAAAGTGACGGACTGGCCCCAGGAGATTTTGGATCTGGTTTGTTGGCGCTCGCTTTCCCTTGATATTTCTTGGAGGGAGCTGGAGGAGGAGCTTGAAACTCCCCTGCCTGAGGATTTCAAAGTACTCTGCGAGGCGTTCGGGCGGGGTGTATTCTGTGGCCACGTTGTGATCGCTTCATCGTTCGGCGGAGATGATCTGGCTCTTCTGGATGATCTATTTTCCTTCCAGGATGCGATGGAGGCAAATCTAGATATCTCTCAGGCGTTCGCCCCATTCGATGTGTTTAGGGTGGGATCTACTGGCCTCATTCCATGGGGTAGGACACTTACCGAGGAGTCATTTTTCTGGCTTGCAGGTCCGACGAAACCCTCTACTTGGCCTGTTGTTACTATGACGGATGACGGTATTTGGTCTACATTCAATCTGTCGACTTCAGAATTCTTGTTCAAAGTGCTTTCCGGGCTCTACGAAGAGTTCGGAGTCGTTCCTGGTGTCGATCTTCGCTATGAGCCAGCACAACGGCCATCCGAGGGCTGAGGTGAATCCGTCCTGGATCACGCAAAGCTTCCGTCGTTTCGAGGTCCTGGGAGTCGCGAATTGCACTTCGGGAGCTGGCGGAGAGCCTGTTCTCGGCACTGACCGCTGCACATAGCATTCAGACACCAGGCTCCCTTCACGGGTGGGTGCACCGGGACGTCAAGCCGTCCAATGTGCTTTGGCTTGACGGGGGACTGATCTTTTTCCAACCTCACGTTGAGGCGTGGTGAAGGGCGAGGACGGCCTTCACCACGTCGGTGATTCGGTTGGTGCTACAGCGGAGCTTTCGCAGGAGGCGCCAGCCCTTCAGGACGGCCATGGCCTGCTCGCCGACGCAGCGGATCTTGGCGTGGCTGCTGTTGTGACGTCGCTTCCACCGCTTGAGCCGGCGGCCCCGGAAGGGGACCCGGATGTGCGGGCCGGCCCCTTGGTACGCCTTGTCCGCCCAGCATTTCACTCCCGCGGCGGCGAGCGCGTCGACGATCCCGTGGCTTCGGGCGGCCGTCAGGTCATGGGTGGAGCCCGGCAGGGCGGCCGAGGCCCAGAGCAGCCGGCCGAACGGGTCGGTGAGGACCTGCACATTCATGCCGTGACGTTTGTGCTTGCCCGAGTAGTAGGGGGTGTCCGCGGCGATCCGGTCGATCGGCAGAAGGGTGCCGTCCAGGATCACGAATGCCTTCTTCCGGGCCGCCTCCATCACCTTGGCCAGGGTCGGTGCGAGAGCGGCCAGGACTTCGATCGCCTCGCGTATGTACCGGTAGACGGTCGCGATGCCGATGCCGAACCCAGCGGCGAGCTGGGCGTAGGTGTCGCCGCACCGCAGATGGGCCAGGGCCAGCAAGGCCCTGGCGGCCGGCGGGCAGTCGCCGCCAGCGCGTACCGATCTCCCGTCGCTGGGCTGAGAGCTGCTCGGTCAGGTGCCGCAGCGTGCTGCTGGGCAGATCGATCGAGGACGGGTAAACAAGCACGGAAGCTCCTGGCGGCACGGGTGATCTTGGTCGAGAACCCGTCTACCAGGAGCTTCGTCGTTGCGTACAGCCCCCCGACCTCCAACGCTCCGACATCCCAGTCAGGTTGGAAAAGGCTCGTTGCCGCCCTCCCGTCCGCCCCACCATGACGACGGTCAGGCAGCGTACGTACACAACCCGCCGAGCTGGTCATGCGGGCGCAGAATGCACGCCGCCCGACGTGTCGTTCTGGATTACCTCCACACGCAATGAGAGCCTGCACCCGGGAGGCTCCATGAACCATGACCACCAAGGCGAAGAACCCCCAGACGGCCCCAGGACCGAAGACCAGCGTCAGCGCAAACCCTGGTGGAAGCACGTCTGGGTCTGGGCCGCCACAGTGATCGCCGGAGTCGCCAGCACCGTCATCGCCGCGGTGATCACCGAAAAGATCGACAACAACGACCCACCCAAACTCCGCCTCACCAACGAGCGATACGTCCGGCCCTTCACCGACGAAGGAGCATTGCGTCCGCCATTCAAGGCCGACCCCTCGCGCACGGCAAAAGAGGGCCACTGCGATGCCGCATCGCTCTCCTCCACCGACCCGGCAGCCTGGCGCTGCGGCTACGGCACACCGGTCTCCAACCTCGCCGACCCCTGCTGGACGCACGCCCTCAAGGCCGTCTGCCTCCTTTCCCCGTGGGATCCGGATGTCCTGATCATCGACGAAGTGAAACTCGCCCCCAGAGTCCAGGTCTCGACCAAGCAAGGCACCCAGCCTTGGGCACTGGAGATCAAGGACCCCGTCGGCGGCGACGCTCTTCGCTGCTCGTGGGCCGGCGGAGCGACTTCGCTGATCGCCGGAAAGCGGGTGAACTGGCGCTGCATGAACGATGACGACACAGTCATCGGTGACGCAGCCGGCGACGTCGTGCAGTCGAAGTCAGACCCGTGGACCGTGCTTTATAGCCCCGGCAGCTCCTCCGAGGTACAGAAGGCGGAGATCCTCACCATCTGGTACTGATCTGCGGCGCCGGTAGTAGAAGCTCGAGCGGGAAAGGCCGAGGATGTCGCAGAGCCGCTTCACGCCGTGACGCCGCTGGTGATCTTCAACGAACTGGCAGCGGTTCACCAGCGCGTCTCCGTCGCGAAATACCGGGCCGCCTTGCGGAGAATGTCACGCTCTTCCTCCAGATCACGGATCCTCTTCCGGGCCGAGGCCAGCTCCGCCTGAACGTCGTCGACGCCGGCCCGGTCAGCGGCTGACGCTGCGGAGGGGGTGCCGGGCCGGCGCCCGTCGGCGGCCTTGATCCCAGTTCCGAAGTGAGCCTTTTCCAACCTGACTGGGATGTCGGAGCGTTGGAGGTCGGGGGGCTGTGCGCAACGACGAAGCTCCTGGTAGACGGGTTCTCGACCAAGATCACCCGTGCCGCCAGGAGCTTCTGTGCTTGTTTACCCGTCCTCGATCGATCTGTCCAGCAGCACGCTGCGGCACCTGACCGAGCAGCTCGCAGCCCGGCGACGGGAGATGCGCGCAGGGCAGCGGCCGTCCTCGCCCCGGTGGTGGTCGAAGCGGTGGTGGCCCATTGGGTGCCTGAGTGGTCCGAGGTGATCGGGCGGCCTGCGGGAGGCCGTCAAGGCGCTTGTGACGCTCCGCCGGGGCCGGGGCGGGCGGCCGCGCGGCTAGCAGGTCGGCGGGGCCTGCGGGCCCCGCCGACGTCCCGCGCCCGGAGTTTGAAGTCCTGTGGGGTTCAGGCCATCGATGCTGGTGCAGGTGTCAGCGCGGGCAGGAGCGCGGCGAGGACCGTTTCCATGTAGGCCTCGGGGAGGGGGCGGGTGCGCAGGAGCCAGGTGTGGTAGATCGGACCGTAGATGATCTCGACCGCGAGTTCGAGGTCCAGGTCGGTGCGGATCTGTCCGGCGTCGCGGGCTTTGGCGAGGCGGGCGACGCATTGGTCGATGGACACGCGCAGGATGCGGGCGACGCCCTCGGCCGCGGGCTCGTCTGACTGGGCGGCGCTGATCAGTCCTCGCCAGATCGTGCCGAACTCGGTGGTGAACATCTGCATGACGCTGGCGGTCTGCGTGACCATGTCTGCATAGATGTCCCCGGTGTCGGGATAGCCGGCGGAGGCATCCCGGGCGTTCTCGACGGCCTCGATGAGGATGGCCGCCTTGGAGGGCCACCAGCGGTAGATGGTCGTCTTGCCGACGCCTGCACGGGCCGCGATCCCCTCGATGGTGACCGCGGCGAATCCACGCTCGGCGCACAAGCTGAAAGCGGCTTCGATGATGGCCTGACGTGCCTCTTCGTTACGGGTGGCGGGACTCACGGAGTGACCTTATCCAACGCCACGTCCTGTGTTGACAGCCGCAGGTTCCGGCCTCACAATGATCACGCTACGATGCGTTTCGTATCGGAAGCGCAGCGGGGGCGTCGCCGATACCCACTCCCGGGTATCGGAACGACGCCCACGAGATCTGCCGTTGCAACAGCTCCCGATCTGCGGGAGGTGGAGGCGCAGTGAGGCGGAGCTGTGTCGCTTCGAGAAATAAGGCGTGAGAGGGCGAGACCCGGCGCCGGGGGCAGAACCATCGGGCCGCCCGAGCAAGCAGCAAAGCCTGCCGTTGATGTCCGGTCCGGGGCGGCGGTATCTGCCCCCGATGCCCAGGGGCGGGCTTTAGAGCGGTACTCAGTACGGCGGGACTTCGTAGCCGTGGGGGCATTGCGTGGCCCCTCAAGCGCGTGGGTCTGGTCCGCGAAACCTGCCCGGGTCAGCGGAATGCACTATAGCTTCAGGTCCTGAGCTGATCCGCGAGTGATTTCCGCGAGTGGTTTTGAAGCATCCCATGGATCCACATGTGCGTGATCACGTACGCTGCCTGACCATTTCGACGCTACAGGTGCGTCACATTAAGACGATGGGGGAATGATTTTCTTGAGGAAATTTTCGGGGATTCTCGGCCGCATTGCGGCTGTGGGTGCACTGTTGTTGGGGTCGCTCGGAGTGCACTTCAGTACAGCAGCGCCGGCATCGGCAGATGAGGGCTGGTTCATGCTGGGCAACTACAGGAATGGACTGTGCATGCATGCCAGTTCTGGTGGTGGTGCGGGCGCGTGGGTGACTCAGGAAAACTGCAACCAATACGAAACCCGTCAGTGGTGGCGCTGGATGTATATGGGCCACACCCAGGTGTTGCAGAATTATTCCGGGATGTGCCTTGACTCGTACAACGGGAACAACCCTGGAACTGTGATCGTATATTACTGTAATGGAGGGAGTACTCAGTATTTCGTGTGGTTCAGTGAATCTCGGACCCTGGAAGTGAACTTTGCTGGGGATGCCGTTGAGCCTCCTAGCCTATCGAACAAGCCGGGTACACAGTTGATTATGTGGTCGAGGAACGGAACTCCTAACCAACAGTGGTGGTCACAGAGACTTAGTTGAGGAGCGGCCGTGCCGCCCCAGGTTCCTAGCGTGGGGTCGCGTCCCCGTATCCGCCTTCCGCACTGCCCTGTGGAGTGGGCCCTGATGGCGTGGTCCAGAACTCCGACGGGCAGCTTTTGTGACACTTGTGAATTTCATACAGAGGGGGTCTTTTACCTTGAAGAGTAAGGTTTTGCGTTCGCTGGGCCGATTTGCTGCTGTAGGGGCATTGGTCATCGGTTTTGCTGGGGTGGGTGCAGTATCAGCTACTCCTGCTTCGGCAGCCTCCAACTGGTTCAATCTGGTCAATGGAGGTACGAACATGTGCATGCATGCAAGTTCCGGTGGTGAGGCCGGTGCGTGGGTAACGCAGGAAGATTGCAATTTTAATGAGCCGCGCCAGCGCTGGACCTGGAACTGGGACGGGGCCGGCCGCAAGGTGCTGCGGAACTGGTCCGGGTATTGCCTTGAGGGATATAACGGCGAGAATCCTGGGACTCTGATTGTCTGGAATTGCACTGGGGTGGATAGCCAGGCCTGGTATTGGGGCGAAAACTATGACCTCCAGAACTACGGCTACTTCAGCGGGCGTTCAGTCGAAGTGCCTGGCAAATCCCATAATCCGGGCACTCAATTGATTCTGTGGCCCACGAACGGGACCTCGTTCCAGCGTTGGATAGCCCACTACGTATAAAGACAGTTCGCCGATCGGCAGCTCCTGCGGACCGTGACCTTGGCAGGACCGCCCCGCGCAGCGGATTACTGAGGTTGAATCCGGCCGGGTCCTCTACGAGTTCATGAACGCGACGGTCAACCCGAACGGCCGGCTCGGCTCGATCGAGATGGTTCCCTCAGAGGCGACGTCGCGCGGCTCCCGCTGAGACGCCGAGCGCGTCCTGAAGTTGGGCGTCAGCCCGTCGTGGGCGGCCCGTCTTCGTAAGCGAAGACGGTTTCGGACACAGGTGAGTCCTCCGGATCCCAGCCCGGGGGGCTCACCTGCGTGGCGCCCGGATCGAGGTATCCGCCTTCTCCAGGGTCCCGGTGAACATCCGCGTAGACGAGAACCTGTACGTCCTGCTCGCTGTGGGTTCGCCGGAGCCGGCAGGGGCCGCTGGACAGGAACAGGTCGGAGATGAGGCGGGAGGCTTCGAGTGCAGCCTTCTCGTGGCCCCGGATCTCGATCGTGGTCACGCTTTCGTCGCTCATGACTTGGGCAACCGTGGGGTCGCCCTACAGGTTCCGGGCGGTGGACGGGACCACTCCATCGGGCGGCCCCGTCCGGGCGGGAAGCACGGCACGAGCTTGTACCTGGACCCGGCGCTACGACCGGCACCCGGTCCGGGACCGCGATGGCCGCTGCTCATGGCGCCGGCATCGCGGCGACCGTCCTCTCCCAAGGGACCCCGGCCAATCAGGTGGATGCGAAGATCAAAAGCCTGGCCACGAAGAACGCGGTAGCGGGCTTTAATAGCGCGACGCCCAACATGCTGCTCTTCAGCGGCTCCTCGGGGTAGGTCCTGGCCTCTGGCCCCCGCCGAGCTGCTCCGGCACGGCGCCGGCCCGGAACTCCCCCAGGACCGGGATGTGGTCGTGGAGCGTGCCGGGGAAGATTCCTAGGGCCTGTGTGATGTCGTGATCAGCTTCTAAGTTCTTCCCCCTGCGCGGGGTGGAATCCGGTAGGACTGTGGTCGTGACGCGTAGGCAACT